>NZ_JBFHKV010000052.1:0-16202 GCF_041595215.1 Stieleria sp.
GCCACGCTGTGAAGCAATTTTTAGCGGTAGGGCGCGAGCCCTCCGGTGTTTCGGGAACGATGAGGGACCGGAGGGCTTGCGCCCTGCCGCTAACACCTCGTCAAACGCAGGGAATAAATACTTCACAGCGTTGCCGTCCGGGGTCGAGGGGAAGAGTTGAGCGTTGTCCGGAGGTCGCGCCGCGCTGACCTCCGGCTGCTTGCTGTGTTCTCTTCCGGATCATGGTAAGTCCGATCTGTCTGGCGCGTTTTTGGTAGACTTGGTGGCCGATTGTGCGTCCGCGCTGATCTGGGCCGTTTGTCCTATCGATAGTCTTCGACACCATGCAAAACCCGTATCAAGCTTCGCCGCAACCTGTTGAGGCAGAGACGCGGACAACGTCCTCCAAGCCGTCGAAAAATAAGACGGTGTGGGGAATGGTCGGCTCCGCCGTGATGTGGTTTCTTACCGGCGTTGTCTTGCTTACCGTTGGTTGGCCATTTGCAATCGCCTATGCCGTGATCTGGAGCAACAACAAGAATAGGCTCGCAGAAAAAGAAATCTTGGAAAGGAACGTGCACTCGTGCCCATCGTGCAGCCGAGAGTTGGCGAAGACGTCCCGGATTTGTCCGAGGTGCGGACATAAATTTACATGAGTTATGGAAAATTGCGATTTCATCTGTGATGAAGGTCTCACTTCACTCCGAATACTGCAGCGCAACCCGTTCGATGCTGCGCAATTGCTAAAAGGATTCCGCGTCCAAGTCCGATGCACTGATTGCGTTGCCGCATGCGATGTCGAGGCCGAAAGCTGGGCAGGGCTTATGGTTAACAAAGGGGTCAGGCCTCTTTGATGTAAATCGCTCAACAAAGAGGCCTGACCCCTTTGTTTGTCAGCCCGGTTCGGTGCGATGTTCGGCTTCGTAGCGTTTGAGTTGACGGTGAATCCGCTTGGAGTGTCGCTGCAAGTCCGATGGTCCCGTGACCCAACTGTCGTAGGGCAGTTCTTCGACAGGCACACCCATCCTGGCGAGGGCCACGAGCCATTGGAGGCGATCCTCTGCGGATTGGGTCAGTGGTGAAGGGCGTTCGGCCAACAGCGATCGGATGTGCGGACTTGCCATCGCCGCATTCGGCCCCAGACGCATGAATGCTTCTCGAATTCCATGGACGACCCGAAAACGTTCGTGCCACGGCTTCTCGACGACCTGGTCCAGAATCCCCAACAGTTCGGGCACAACGACTGCGCCCTGATCCGCCAATCGTTCCAAAAAAGGTGCCGCTTCCGGGACAGACGTTGCGCGGTCCCAAATCGCTCGTTCGTCGGCGCTCGGTTGGGCAAAGGTTGCCTCGGGCAAGCCAACCAATGCGGAGACATACCATGATCGAGCTTGCGGTTCATCTGCCGCCAAGCAACGCTTGGCCAGACCGGCTCGCAACGCGGTCAAATCCGTGTTGCTCCGCAGCGTCGTCCGCAGCGGTTCGTGCGGATCAGCGATTCGATCATCCAGCAAGATCTTTGCGATGGTGTCGATCTGGTCTTGTCCCGCCTCGTACTGGAACAGTTTCAACCACATCGGCGCCAGCAGCAGTTGCGCGTCGGTCGCGTTCGGATCGTCCAGCGTTTCAGCCAGTTTCTGTTCCATCCGTTCGACCGAGTCCGGGGCCGGATGCGGGCGCGGAATCTGAGTCAATCGCAGCAGTTCGACATCGGGATCGAAGTCGAAGTGACGGGGCTGATTGGAATAGGTGGTACCACCGACGGTAAACCGAGCGTTGTTCATGGCACCATGAAATCCGAAGTAAAACAAGGGCGCAGGAACGCGGTGCTGCACCAATGACCTTCGAGCCTTCACCGCGTCGGTAGGGTCTCGAATTTCCAGTCGTTGAACGCTTGGTTCACCCGGTCTGTGATCCTCTTGGTAGATCACGCGCCAGTCGATGTGTTTGCGGCCGAGCGGTGTGTGCTCTCGAAGCGTGTCGCCTTGAGCGATCCGCAATGCCCAGTCCGCCTGCAAAGTCCGATCCAGATGTCTGCGTCCCACAATGCGACGCATCGCATGAGGTCCGTCGATTCTGTCGAAGGCATCCATGATCTTTTGCGGCTGATCGGGCTGCGCCAGCGTACCGGGTGCATGGGGACCGCGTTGAAAGGTTGCCGCGTCGTAGCCGCTGACCTTGGTGACACTTTCCACACCAGGCGTATCGAGCAACGCCGTGCAGCGATGATCACAGGTCATGGTCGGGGTCGAGCAATAGCGGTTTGGAGGAAAATCGACCAGGACGTTTCCGGTCAATCGTAATGTCGGTGACGCGGCGATATCGGAAAGTGCGGCTTGTTCAAAGCGACGGATCTCGATCATTCGCCATGGCAACATGACAACGAAACCCAGGACAAGCGCCAATCCGAATGCAATCACGTTTGCCCCAACCCGCGACGACAACGGCACGATGGGACGAATCAGAAAGGTGGCAAGCAGATAGACAAATACAGTCGGAATGATTGTCAGAATCAGCCCGGGGATCACCAGGAAGAAATAACCCATCACGACCAGATCGGGGACTGCCAGGACAATAGCCGACAGGATGCCGAGTGGAATCAACAGGGATCTAAGCATCTTCTTCGCATCAATCACGCGTATCGGAAGGTGGGTGCCCACCCGGATCGCAACGGGGCGTTTCCGGGAAACCTTCAAACGATAGGTCGTGATTGATTGCGGAACGCTAAAAATCAGTCACAGCGGCGGTGCAACCAGAGCATCATTCCGCCGCCGACAATCGTGCTGATCGATTCGGCGGCGGTCCACCAGATCGGCATTCCGGACTGGAAATCGATCAGACCCTGCAAGAGGCCGAAGACGATGATGCCGACCGAGAGCGTGCCGACAAAATCGCGGAAACGAGCAAGCCGGTAGGAAACCACGATCAACGCGATGCCGATGAATCCGTACAGCAGTGACAGATGCCGAGCCAGATAAAAAGCCAGCGGCGTCTCTGGAAATCGTTCCAGTTTCAGTGCGTCGGTGATCGCGATGATCCACGATTCTGGCATCACGGCGGCAACAAACGCCAACTGTGAAACGATCCCCACGAGCCGCAGGAACCAGATCAACCAGGAGGCGGGATAGTTCACAGTATCGCTCACGTCGAATCAGCTCTCGTCGATGGGGGGCGTTGGATCGGAGGCAATCTTATCGTATGGATTGTCGCGCAGTTTGTGCATCGGGCGGCCCGGTCGAACCGCAGCGCGGCCGGCGGGGGGCTGGCAAATCGAGGCTTGACCGACCGCATTGATGTTCCCTCACAGGACGCATTCTCTGGAGGGACCGCAGAAAATGCCCCTACGAATCCGTCGCGGCCTGCGCCATACTTTCGGCCATGAACTCACATGCAGAAACTGTCGCACCCGAATTGCTCGCCCCGGCGGGGGACTGGGATTGCGCGCGGGCGGCGATCGAAAACGGGGCCGACGCGATCTATTTCGGTCTCGATTGCGGATTCAACGCCCGCCACCGCGCGAAGAATTTTCATCTGGATGATCTGCCCGAATTGATGAACCTGCTTCGCAGCCGCGGCGTGCGGGGTTACACGACGATGAACACGCTGGTGTTTCCGTCGGAATTGCCGCGGCTGGTTCCGGTGATCGAGCGGATCGCCGAGAGCGGCGTTGATGCGGTGCTGGTGCAGGATTTCGGCGTCGCCCGACTGGTCCGCGAGATCTGCGGCGAGCTGGAGATTCACGCCAGTACGCAGATGAGTCTGACCAGCGCCGAGACGATCGCGGTAGCGTCACAGTTGGGACTCGAACGGGTGGTGTTGGCGCGGGAATTGTCGGTCGCGGAGATCGGCAAGATCGCCGCCGCGACGGAGATGCCGTTGGAGGTGTTTATCCATGGTGCACTTTGTGTCGCGTATTCCGGCCAGTGTTTGACCAGTGAATCGCTGGGCGGCCGAAGCGCCAATCGCGGACAGTGCGCCCAGGCGTGTCGATTGCCGTACGAAGTGATTTGTGATGGCAAGGACGTGGACCTGGACGACGTACGTTACCTGCTCAGCCCCCAAGATCTGGCCGGCTACAATTCGATCGTGGCGCTGATGCAAGCCGGCATCGCCTCGCTGAAAATCGAAGGGCGATTGAAGACTCCGGAGTACGTCGCCAATCTGACCAAGCACTATCGCCGGGCGATCGATCAAGCCGTCGCGGAGGGGCGGGTCACGGTCAGCGACAAGGCCAAGCAAGAGATGGAGCTTTCGTTTTCGCGCGGTTTCACACCGGGCTGGTTGGAAGGCAATGATCACAAACGATTGGTTCCCGGCCGCCACAGTGCCAAACGCGGCATCCTGCTCGGACGGGTGCTGCAGATCGACGGTGACCGGATCCAAACGCGTTTGGCAGCCGACGTTTCACTCGGTGACGGATTGGGCATCGAGTCCACCGAAACCGATGGCAGCGACCAGGCGATGCAGGGTGGGCGGGTGTATTCGTTGCACAGCAACCGCGGTGAGAAACAAAAAACGATGCGCTCCGGCCAGACGGCTTGGATCGGATTCGGTCGCGGCGAGATCGATTGGTCCAAGATTGCCGAGAATGGCTCGGTGTTCAAGAACGATGATCCAAAACTGAATCGGCGATTGCGTGCGTCGTTCAACGTCGCCGATCCGGTGACGCGTCGTGACATCGATTTCAACATCGTCGCGGTGACTGGTGAGCCGTTGCGGGTGACAGCGACGTTGTCCGATGCCGCCCGGTTGACCGAAACGGTTTGTTCCGATGGGACGCTTGAACGGGCGAACAAGCACCCCGCGACCGAATCGATGTTGGCGGAAAAACTGTCGCGTTTGGGGGCGACGGCATTTCGGATGCGGAAGCTTGATGCGGTGATCAGCGGGGAGCCGATGGTTCCGGCCAGCTTGATCAATGAGCTGCGCCGGCGGGTGATGGAGCGACTCGGCCGGCGGATCGAACAGCCTCCGCCACGATCGATTCGCGTGGCGGCCGGCGAAGCGATGTTGGATCCGATCCCATCCGGCGATCCGCCCGTGGAACAACCCCGGATCGCTGTTTTGTGTCGTTCGCTCGATCAGGTAAAGGCGGCGACCGAAGCAGCGGTCGATCTGATCTACGTCGACTTTCATGACGTCCGGCAATACGCCAAGGTGTCGGAGATCGTTGCGGCGGAATCGATTCCGTTTGGCATTGCGACGGTGCGAATCCAAAAGCCGGCGGAGATGGGATTGTTGCGGGTGTTGCCGCGTCACCGGCCGGATTTCATTCTGGCGCGAAACCTCGCGGCGCTGGAGTACTTTCGCGAATCCTCGATTGAGACCATCGCCGATTTTTCGTTGAACGTTGCCAATCATCGATCGGCCGAATGGATTCGCTCGCTGGGGGCACGCCGGGTGACGGCGTCGTATGATTTGAATTGCGATCAACTGGCCGATCTGGTCGATTCGGTGCCGCCGGCTTGGATGGAGGTGGTGTTGCATCAACACATACCGATGTTCCACATGGAGCATTGCGTGTTCTGTTCGGTGCTGTCGCCGGGGACGAACAAGACCAATTGCGGTCGGCCCTGCGATGACCACGTCGTGCAGTTGCGCGATCGGGTGGGGGCCGAGCACACGTTGCAGGCCGACGTCGCCTGTCGCAACACGCTCTACAATGCGACTCCACAAAGCGGCGCGGAAACGGCCGGTCGGTTGCTGGAGCGCGGGATCGGTTGGTTCCGATTAGAGATGCTGGAAGAATCGCCGGCGGGAGTGATCAAGACGGTGTCGTTGTACCGCGATCTGTTGAGTGGTCGTTTGACGGCGGAGCAGGTCTGGAAGACGCTCGGCGCGACCAACCGGATGGGTGTGACACGCGGAACGCTGGAGTCGAAGCGGAACCCGTTGGCGGTTTTATAAGCCACGCCATTTGCCAACGTTCGTCGGGGCGTTTCGGCGCTCGCCGTGATCGTTTTGTGGGCAATCGTGGTTGATCGGCTGGTCGCCGGAGACGACTGGCTGGAGGTCTGAGAATGATCAGGGGATGCGGCCACCGAGACCGCGCAGCTCGTTGTATTTCTCGTTGACCGGTTTGCACCGCGCCTGGCGTTGATGCAGGGTGGAGACATCGAGCGCCAGTTTTTGGCTGAGGGCGTGCTCGACGCGTTGGACCAGGGTGCCGGGTTGCAACGGTTTGGTCAGCACTTCGTCGGCACCCAGTTCGAGCGCGCGACGATGCGTTTCTTCGGAGTCACTGGCCGTGACGACGATCAATGGAACCGTTTTCAGGTTCGGATCGGCGCGGGCGATCTGGATCAGATAGTTTCCACTGACGTCCGGCATGGAGATGTCCAACAGCACCATGTCGGGGTTTTCTTGTTTCATGCGCTGAACGGCATCGATCGAATCACTGATTCCGACCACGTTCCAAAACCCGGCGACGTTCAGGTGGGCGGTGATCACATCGATGATGATCTGTTCATCGTCGATGACCAGGATCTTGCTATTGACGATTTGTTGTCGGCCGTCGAACATTGAATTGCACCGGTAATCGGAAACCACTGAGCCATCAGCGCGTGTTGTCGTGATCGGTGCCACGACTCTTCAGGTAAAACTAGGTCAAAGCGACGCGTTTCCGCCCCGCCGCGTGTGAGGGAGTTCCCTCCGTCGCGACCTTTGTTCACGTCCGGTCAAGCGCTGACCCGAAAAACCCCTAATATGGACAAGGGTAAGCTTCTGAGCTGCAAACCGTGGGACGCAGGACGATGGATCGATCAAGATGGACGGCAGGCATAGCAGCGGCGCTTGCCGGGTTGGTCATGTGTTCGGTCGCCCTGGCCGACGGCACGATCCGCGACGGGGTCGGTGCCCGCAGCATCGGCCGCGGCGGAACCAACATTGCCATGAGCGACAACGCGCACGTGATGCTGGACAACCCCGCGGGGCTGGTTCGAAACGAAGCGGATTGTTTGCTGGAATTCGGCGGCCACCTGCTGTTGACCGATTTGGAATACGACGACGCGGATAATTCACGTGTCGGTGACATCGACAATCCGTTTCCGATCGGCGAGTTTGCGATCGCCAAGAAATTGGATGAGACAATCACGATCGGTTTCGGCGCGTTTTCGCACGCCGGATTTGCCGCCGAGTACATGATGAATGGTCCGGCACCCTTCTCCGGTCCGCAGCACTACAAGTCCATCGGCGCACTGGCGCGTTTGTTGCCCACGCTTTCGCTCAAGTTGACCGAGCGGCTTTCGATCGGAACCACGCTGGGGGCGGCGATCAATCACATCGAGTTGGAAGGGCCGTACACGCTGCAGGGCCCCAATGCGTTCGCCGGAACTCCGACGCGGATGGACCTGCAGGGGACCGGTGCGGGGCTGAGTTGGTCGATCGGGATGCAATACGATTTGAATGATCGAACCACCGTCGGGGTCAACTATCAACACGAGACCACGATGGAACTTGACGGAACAACGGTGGTCGAGATTCCCGGACTGGGCGCGTCCCGATACGATTCGATGTTGGATGTCAAATGGCCGCGTTCGTTAGGTGTCGGCTTGTCACATCGAACCGACCGGCGGCGGACGTTTTCCGCGGATGCGATTTGGTACGACTGGTCGAGCGCTTACGATCACTTTGATTTGTCGTTGAAAGATCCGCTCAATCCGGTTTACCAGTTTGTCGCGCCGACGTTGTTGGAATCGTTTCCGCTCAACTGGCGTGACACGGTGTCGTTACGATTCGGGATCGAACAACAACTCAGGGACGACCGTGTGATTCGCGTCGGATACGCCTACCATCGCAACCCGATTCCCGACGCCACGGTCACGCCCTACATCCAGACGATTCTGGAGCATGCGTTGTCCTTTGGCTATGGATGCACGTGGCGCGGGATTGCCGTCGATGCGGCGTATCAGTGGTCGTTCGGGCCGACCCAATCGGTCGACACCAGTGACTTCATGGGGGGCGACTTTGATAACGGCTGGCACTCGGTCAACGCCCACCAGTTTTCACTGAGCTTTCAGCGGGCGCGGATGCGGTAATCCCGCCGGTGGTCTCTCAATCTCGGTGAGGCTCGGCGTTTTCGGCAGCCTGCGGGTTAGGCAGTTCCTCACCGCACTCGTCGACGAGCAGGTTGACATACGATTCGATGGCGTTCAACCGCTCGGTCAAGGCATCAGTGTCGGCCGCTTTGGCCGCTTGTTCACACGATCTGGCCAACTCCGTCAACGTATTCAATCCGACGGTCCCGCCGGATCCTTTGATCCAATGGAGTTTTCTCGCCACTTCGTTGTAGTCTGCGCAGTCATAGGCGTTTTTGATGGCCGGCATTTGGAAGTGAACCTTGGCGACCAGGTCGACGGCGAATTGTCTCAACCAGTCCGATGGCAGTTGGGGCGTGATTGGTTCGTCGACGATCGACTCGTGCAGCATGGTTTTGTTTGTTGGCGGCTGTGGGTGTGATGAGGAGGGAACCGAGGGACGGGATGGTTGTCGGTCGGAGTGCTGGGAGTGTGTGGCGATGGAATCGGCGCACCAGGAGCGGACCATTTCCAGCAGCGCGTCCAAGTCGATGGGTTTGGAAAGGTAGTCTCGGCAGCCGACTTGGCGACATTTGCTGTCGTCGCCCACCATCGAGTTGGCCGTCATGGCTACGATCGGGGTTTTCAGTCCGGCGCTGCACAGTTGTTGCGTCGCGGAGTAACCGTCCAGGACGGGCATTTGCATGTCCATCAATACCAGATCGATCGAGTGGGATTTGGGGTTGCCGTTGGAGTCGAGAAAGAAATCGACGGCTTGTTGGCCGTCGGCGACGGATTGAACGCTGGCGCCGGCACTGGTCAGCAATCGGTGGATCAGGTCGCGATTGGTTTCGGCATCATCGACCACCAGCACACGGGCGCCGGTCAAATCGACGCGCTGCCACTGGGCTTCGTGACGACCGGTTGCCAGTTCGATCACTTCCGAATCGCTCAGCAGCCGGTCGCCGGGCCGGGTGTCGGCGGCGATGTGAACGGTGAAGGTGCTGCCAACGCCGGGGATGCTTTCCACTTCCAGCCCGCCGCCGAGTGATTCGGCCAGTCGTTTGCTGATCGACAGCCCCAGACCGGTGCCGCCATACTTGCGTGTGGTGGAGGTGTCGGCTTGGGCGAACGGGTCAAAGATTCGTTCGAGTTGATCGGCGTCCATTCCGATGCCGCTATCACGAATCGCGACCGCGATCTGATTGGGCAGCCCGGTGGTTTCATCCGAGCGGGTGGAGAGCCGGACGGTCACGCCGCCACGGTCGGTAAATTTGATCGCATTGCCGATCAGGTTGGTGACGATCTGACGCAGCCGAGTCGGATCACTGGTGATCGTTTCGGGGATCTGCGATTCGGAATCGATGCCGAGCGTGATGTTCTTTTGTGCCGCCTTGCCTTGCAGCGACTTGATGACCTCGCCGATGACTTTTGCCGGCACGCAGTGGATCTGTTCGACTTCGATCTTATCGGCTTCGATTTTCGACAGATCGAGAATGTCGTTGAGCAGATGCAGCAAGTGGCTTCCGTTGCCGTGGATGGTTTCCAGGTGTTGTCGTTGTTCATCGGGATCGGTGACGATTCCGCGGAGCATCAGTTCGGTGTATCCGAGGACGGCGGTGATCGGGGTGCGAATCTCGTGGCTCATCCGTGCCAGGAATTCGCTTTTGGCACGGTTGGCGTGCTCGGCAAGTTCTTTCGCCTCGCGGAGGTTCACCTGCGTGGCGCGCAGTCGGTCGGCGGTGCGTTCGATTTCTTCGTTACGCAATTGCAGCGTTTCGGTGCGTTGGGCGACCTTGCGTTCGAGGGTTTGGTTGAGTTCTTGGAGTTGTGTGAAGCCGTCCGCTTTTTCGAACGCGGCTCCCGCGGCCGAGGACAGGTAGTTGGCGATCCGCAGTTCGTCGTCGCCGAACATTCCCATCATGTAGGAGTTGGCGATGTACAGGTACGAGTGGATTTTTCCATGCACCAAGACCGGGCAACACAGAAAGGTTCCGTAGTTGTGATGTGTGTCATTATGTCGGGAACGGACATCGCACAGATCGCTCCGTTCGTATTCACAGATGATCGCGGCTCCTTTTTCCTCGGTCTGTTTGACGATTTCGGGATCAAAAACCGTGTTGGGCGGAATGGTGGTCGCCTCGCCGTTTCCGGTTGCCGGCTGGATCAACAGGACCCGATCGCCGCGGAGCAGTTTCGATGCCGCCGCGATGACCTCTTGGCGGATGACATCGATTTCGGTACCGACGGCGATGCGACGTCCGGCTTCCAGGAGAGAATCGAATCGATCGACCAAGGACAGCGATCCGCCGTCTTCGACCGCGCCGACGGAGGTCTTCAGTTGTTGCAGCGCTTCGGTCGCTTCACGCACCAGGGCTTCGTCGACCGTCCAGCCGGTTTCTTTCGCCAATTGTGCGTGCAGCAGCGTCGTTTGGATTTGTTCCAACCGGGCGCCTTGTTGATTGGCGACCCGCATGGACGCGCGAAACTGGCGGAGGGCTCGGCGGGTTCGCCCTTTGAGTGCCGAGACGGCGGCGAGTTCGCGTAACGCGTGGGGCAGTTCGTTGGTATAGCGTTTGGCCAGCCGGACGGCTTGCTTACAGGCCGAATGGAGTTCACGGAGTTGCTTCCGCCGGATCGCGTTGGTCTTGGCGGGTTCGGTTTCCAGCAGTCGCCGCAGCGCGGTGGCACGCCATGCGTAACAGGGGCTGACGTAGGCGTTGACGACCGAGGCGTCTTCGGCGATCTGGACCGCTTCGGTGAACGCTTTGACGGCTTCGGCGTAACCGTGTTGGTAGTAGTGATACACTCCGTAGGCGAGTTTGACTTCACAAATTCGCTGGGCGTCGTCGACATTGCGTTTGAGTTCGATTTGCAGCACATCTAGCGGGATGTTTCCCAGTGCCGCGCGGGCCCAGACTTCGACGATGTTGCCGGTGCCTTGGAAATCGCTGCGGCGAACCGCCGAGCGGTAATTGATGCGGGTCTGATCGAGCGCTTCGCGCAAGTTGCCTTGCCGATAAAGCGAGGCGGCGTATTGGTAGCGGGCGATGTGGACTTCCCAGTAGTCGCCGGTGCGTTCCAGGATCGCAACGGCCTGGCTGGCTTCGTGGATACACTGCTCGTAGTTGCTGAACGAGTAATGCAGGATGCTCATGAAGTTGCGCGATTGCCCTTGTCCCCAGACGTCGTGCAGCTCTTTGCGGATCTGCAGGGAACGCTTGGCATAATCGATGCCGCGTCGGTACCAACCTAACAAGGTCATCGCGGGGGCGTGTTCGCTGTAGGCGTGGGCCAGGCCGGCGGAGGGGCGATAACCTTCGCCGCGGTTCATGCCACGCAGATGCGCCCACAGCGTGTAGTACTTGTCTCGCGTGTACCAGTAGCCGCGGGCGATGTTGCTGTAGAGCCGCAAGCGGAGCTGTTCGGTGGCGTCGGGTGAACGCGTCCGCGAGCGGACCAGCCAGGGTGCCGCGGTGTGCACGGCTTGGACGGCGATTTCTCGCAGCAGGTTGGTGAACAATTGAAAGCGGTTGCGGCAGACGGGTTGCCCCAAGCGGGTCAACGCAGATTCGAAGAATTCCACCGCTTGGACTTTGTCACCGCGTTTGAACGCCAGTTCGCCCTGCCGCGTGGCGACGACCGCGTCGTCGATGTCCGTGGTGGCGGTCTTGGAGGCTGCGACCAACCATTGCTGGGCTTGGTCGTATTCTCCCTGCAACATCAGCACTTCGCTCATCATCGATTCGACTTGATGGCGTGTTGCCGAATCGGTGACGTGGAACGCGCGGGCGGCGATTTCGAGTTGTCGCCGCGCGCTGCCGAGGGAGAATTCTTGGCGTGCTTTCGAGGCGGCGTCTAAGGCATGCGGAAGTGCTTCGCGGTGCAGGCCCGCAGCGTCGAAGTGGTAGGCCAGGTCATAGATGCGGTGCGGTTGGGTCTTGGCGTAGTACTGCCCGATCTGCCCGTGCATGCGTTGTTTGACATCGGGCTTCAAGTGCGCGAGTACGGCTTCGCGAATCTTGTCGTGGGCAAAGGCGTAGCTGCCGTCGGGTTTGCTCCAGAGCATCCGATGGCGACGGATATCCGCCAGCAGTTCGAAGCTTTCCGACAGATCGATTTGAGAGAGTTCGACGACGGCGTCGAGTGTGAACTCGCTGCCGATCACGGCGGCGGCATCGAGAAAATGCCTCGCCTTGGCCGGCAGGTTGTCCAGTCGCCCCGCCAGGACTTCGCCGGCTTCGGCGGTGGTTTGGAAATTTTCCAAACGCTCTCGGTCCAGCACCCAACCTTCTTTGCCGGAGACCAACACTGAGGATTCGACCATGCCACGCAGGATCGCGGCGGTCATGAACGGACTGCCTTCGGCGAATTCCTGAATCACTTTGATGGCTTCGTCGGGAAGCCTGCCGGCCATCGATTCGCTCAACCGACGAACGCTATCGGCATCCAGCGGTCCCAAGTTCAGCACGTGGTCCAGCTGTGCGGCTTCGCGGACACGAGCCGTTTGGCCTTCGTCGGCACGTGCCGAAAGCAACAGCAATTGGAAGGGAGCGGCGGAGCGTGCGACGCGTTGCAGAATCCGAATGGATTGATCGTCCATCCACTGGCAATCGTCCAGCGAGATCATCACGGGGCAGTCGCCCGATCCGAGTTGGGTCAGCAGAGCGGCGAAGGCTGCCACGACACGGCCTTGGCCGAGTTCGTCCGGACCGGAGAGCTTACTGCCGGTCCATCCGAACACGCCCGCCAACGAAGGCATCGCCGTGATCACTTCTTCGCGGTAGTCCGACATCGTTTTTTCGAGACGCTGTCGGATGTCCGGATGGGAGACACAGTGATGCGCCACTTGACTGACGACTTGCATCCACGGCGCGTTGGGTTCGGCGGCCGCTTGGTGGATCGATTCGCCTTGGAAGACGAGAAAGCCGTGACGCGTGGCCAGGCGTGTGATTTCCTGGTTCAGCCGGCTCTTGCCCATCCCCGAAACGCAGGATATCAAGGCTTGACGCCAACTTCCCGCGGCGACTTCGGTCAGGTTTTCTTTTAAGGTTTGCAGTTGTGATTCACGGCCGACGAATGCGGGGTCGACCAGATCGGAACGGGCGTCCGATCGACCGATCACCACCGGCGTGGCCGAAGCACCGTCTTGGATCATCTTCAATATTGCCGACGCATCGGCAAACGCGGCGGCCGCCGATTGGTAGCGCTCACGCGGCTCTTTCTGTGTCAACCGCTCGATCATCGAGACCAGTTGCGGCGGCGTGTCGCTGGGGAAGCGGTCGGTGTCCAGGTCGGACGTCGAGTGTTGCAGCAGGATGTCGCCGACGGTGGTCGCGTCGCACATCGGTTCGCCGGCGAGCGCCCAATAGAGGATCAAACCCAGCGAGTACAGGTCCGACGCCGGGCCGATATCATGGCGAATGATTCCCGCCAGTTCGGGCGAGGCGTAACGGACCGTTTCGATCCCGATGGGACTGTCGCCGGCAGCCAAGTTCGCACGCCACACCGGCCCGTAGCCGGAGAGGATTGCTTCGCCGGTTGGAGCCAGAATCACATGCGACGGTCGCCAATCGCGATGCACACAACCCTGTTGGTGGATCAGGATCAGCGCCTGCAACAGGTCACACGCCAACCGCAACGTCGATTTGGGTGACATCGCCGATTCCGCGACCAGGCGAGATAAGCTGATGCCATCTCGGTAGCGATAGACCAATCGAATGCGATCGTCGTCGATGTCATAGGAGACCATCGAGTTGTAGCTGTCGCACTCAATTTCGCTCAGCAGCCGGGCTTCGTTTTGGAACCGGATTCGCAGTCCTTCCTTGAACATCGCGGTCGGCAAATCGCGGATCACCAAGCGGCCTTCGCCCTGCAGGTCCTGTACAAGCCAGCAGTGCACTCCGGCCACATCCGGCAACTCCCGTAGAGTTCGGTAGCGGTACGTAGTGGACTCGGCGGACTGCATGTGGATCGCTCAACACGGCATCTGGACAGAATGATCTATCCAACAGTAGGTCTGCCCTGCCTTGCCGAAGCGGCATCTTTGGTGAGGGTTTGCCCTCTCGGGTCGCATTAAAAGTGGTCGCCGCATTGAACGTACTTTTGAAACCTCCATAGTGGGTGCTCGATTCTCGAGTTCACACACCACATGGGGGCAACAATGGCTGTGATCGAAACTGATAAAGAGGTCAGTTGGGAAAAAGACTATGCGGACCGTATCAATCCCGAACTGATGAACACTCTGCTGCACCGCGCGGTGCCGGTGCTGGCTTGGACGGGTTGGCAGATCACCCGGGTCGGACCCGGGTTTTGCGAATCGGTGCTGCCGCTGGCGATCGAGACCACCAATCAACACGGCACACACCAGGCCGCCTTGATTTCACTCTCGGCGGATTATACCGGTGGCATGGCGTTGACGACGCTGTTGACCGGCACACCGTTGACCGGCATTCACCGCGGGCGTCCGGACGAATCGGCGTCGTTGTGGTTGGTCGGGATGGACGTCAAGTACGAAAATCCGAGCACCAGCCATCTGCGCGCCGTCAGCCGTGTCGATCCGAAAACCGCGCGGCGGATCAAGTCGCGTTACTTCTCCGGTCGCGTCGTGTTGGCGACCATCAACGTCGAGTTCTGGTCCGAAGACGGCGAGCGTGTCGCCACCGCGGTGATGCGTTACTTCGCCCAAGCGACCCAGCGATTGCTGGAACATCGCAGCGGCGGCGAGCGATCGACGATGACCAAGTTGAACTTGAAGACATCGGCGCGGATCATCGCGGGGTTGCGGGCGATGGACAGTCCGGCGGGGGCGAAGACGATTTCGGATTCCCAAGGGCGGCAGCTTCGAATCGACGCCCCGCATGACAAGGTCGCTGCGGGAACGCACGGCTTGTTGCAAGCGAAACGATTGCAAAAGGTGTTGCCGCAACTGGGCGCGATGGTCGGGGCTCGCACCCGGCATTGTGACGAAGTGTTGCGATCGATCGCGGGTATCGAACAGCTCGTGATGCTCGGCGCGGGGTTGGATATGCGGCCGCTGCGCCGCGCGGCGGAGCTTTCCGGCGTGACGGTGTTTGAACTGGATCTGCCCGTCATGTTGGCCGAGCGACAACATGTCATCGAGCGGTTGGAGTCGCAACTCGGCGGGGCCGCCGCGGCGCCAGAGCGACACCAGATCGCTGCGGACTTCCTGCAGGACGATGTGGGCGAGTTGTTGCAACGCCACTTTGCGTTCTCCGAGACCGCGTTGACGTTGTTTGTTTACGAAGGCTGTTCGATGTACTTCGACGAGCAGCAGAACCGGCGTCTGTTGCAGTCGATCCGGCGACGCATGCGACACCCCGACAGCGTGCTGTGGATGGATTGCGTCACACCGGCGGTCATCAATGAAGGAACCTGTGACCCGAATATTCACGAGTTCGTCGATCGAATGGAATTGATCGGAGAGCGTTTCGTGTACGGCCCGGCGGACCCTGAAGCGTTTCTGCGCAGCTGCGGTCTTGTCGGTTGCAGCAACGACACGGCACAGGACTATCTCGGCAGCGAGGATCCGACGCTCGGCGAGTACCGTTTCTTGACGGCCCGTCAGGATGTGCTGGATCTGAACTGACGCGACGCTTCAACGCGTGTTCGGTGGGGAACGATGAAGCGATTACTTGGCCCACGGATGGCATGGGCGTGAGTGTTGGTGTGCAGGCTTTAGCCGCCTACGGTCGCTGCGTCGCAGCGACCGGGAATCGCCTAAAGGCTAAACACCAACGATTGCTGAATCCCTTGAGGCTTCAGCCCATGCCATTCGGGGACCTGACCCTTTTTCGCGGCTCCCTCAATCTAAGCGTTGCCTTAAACGGGTCGGACGACGATCCGTGTGCCTTGTTTGGCGATCACTTTCACGCTCGTGCCGTTGTCCACGAAATCGCCTTCGGTGACGACATCGACGCTGTAATCGTCGACCATCATTTTTCCGCCCGGCCGCAGCGGGCTGGTGGCGGTTCCGACATCGCCCACCGAAACGCGTTGCCAGCCGGGCAGCAAGGCGGCGGCATCGGCGTCGGCGGGTTCACCCGGCCCCGCGTCGGCTCCGACCATGGCCATCTGGGGTTTCAGCGTCAGCCGTCCCAGCCCGGGGATGTCCCCGATGTAATTGGCCAGGATCAGCATGGCGATCATGAACCCGACGAACGCGCCCAAGACCGTGGCCAGGTCCCA
>NZ_JBFHKV010000053.1:0-16141 GCF_041595215.1 Stieleria sp.
AGGCGACGAGTCCTTGTCGATATGCCGATTACAGAGGACTCGTCGCCTCGTCCACTACCGCCTAGCCGAAAACCAAGGTGCGGCGAAATACTAGTCTTCGCTGACCATCTCGTCGGTGATGTTCAGATTGGTGCTAACGTTTTGCACGTCATCGTGGTCATCCAACTGCTCAAGCAACCGCATCGTTTTCTGTCCGGTGTCGGGATCGACATCGACGGTGGTTTGCGGGATCAGGGTGACTTGTTTGACTTCCATGGCCAATTCGGCTGCCTCGAAGGCGTCCGCGAGTGCATCGAATGCGTCCGGCGAACAGGTCACTTGCACTTTCCCATCGTCGGTCGCTTCGACGTCTTCGCCGCCGTGTTCGAGGGCGATTTCGGTGACGCGTTCTTCGTCGATCGATTCGGCATCGAAGACAAACAGGCCCTTTCGATCGAAGAGGTACGAGACGCAGCCCGTCTTGCCGAGTTCGCCACCGAGTTTGGAAAAGATGGAGCGTAATTCGGGAGCGGTCCGGTTGCGATTGTCGGTCAGGCTTTCGCACATGATCGCCACGCCGCCGGGGCCATAACCTTCATAGACGACTTCTTCGACGCGATCGCCGCCCAGTTCACCGGTACCGCGTTTGATCGCCCGAGTGATGTTGTCCTTGGGCATGCTGACGGCTTTGGCGTCATCGATCGCCTTGCGCAATTTGAAGTTTGCCGTCGGATCACCTCCGCCGCTCTGAGCGGCCATGATGATCGCCTTGCTCAACTTACTCCAAAGTTTACCGCGGGCGGCATCCACACGACCTTTGCGGTGCTGAATGTTCGCCCATTTCGAGTGACCTGCCATGACCGTGCTCGGAATCGAAGATTGAATGAGGGTTCGGAACGTCTAACGAGGCTTTCGTTTAGACAGTTTTCGGTTGGTGGATTTTTTGGTCGGCGTAGCCTTGGTGGCTGCGGACTTGGACGAACTGGCAGCCTTTTTGGACGTCTTCTTCGTCGTCGCGTCGGCGGATTCTTTGGCGTCGGTCTTTTTCGCCGTCACTTTTTTCTTGCCGGCTTCTTTCGTTTCAGCTGACTTGTCGGCGCTTTTTTTTTCCCCACTCGATTTCTTCGCACTTGCGGGCTTGGCTTTACTCGCGCCCGCCTCGGCGCTGGCCGCCTTCGCATCAGACTTCGACGTCTTGGTCTTTGCGGGTTCGGACTTCGCCGCACCCTTCTTCGCCGACTTTGCAGCCTTTGCCTGTTTGGCCGACTCGGCTTCCGCTTCCGCTTCTAGCTCCGCCGCCTTTTCATCGCGTCGACGCTTTTTGACACGCCGGATCGCGGCTTTCTTGCTCGCTTCCCACTCGTCGTATCGTTCCGAGGAACCCTTGGCGACGGCATCGATCAACGCACGGGCTTTCTTGTCGTTGTGGTCCATCAACAGATCGACGCCGGCCTGATGCAGCAGCGCGGAGAATTCGAGCGCCTTGTTCTTGGGGATCGCCCGTTCCAGGCCCGGGATTTTTCCGTCGGCGGCTTCGTTCTGCGATGCGATTCCGGTGGCCAACATGATCACCATGCCGGCGTAATCGACCGGAATGGAGTGGCCTCCCAAACCATGTTGGATGGTGTAGCTGAGCACGAACGGCGTCATGACGGGCATCGATTCGAATCGTGCAACCGCCTTGCCCAAGTTTTCTTTCTTGAGGTGATCGAGATCGAACGCGTAAAACTCTTCGAACACCGCTTGCAGGATTTCTTTCAATCGCCGCGCCGTCTTGGCCGGGTCGGGCATTCCCGAAAGCACCTGCGTCAGTTCCGTGACCGTGGTCACGCGGACTTCGTTCCAGTCGAAGAATTCCTGTTCGCACTTGGCCAGCCCTTCGTCGGCCAGATCGTAGGGTGCATCCTGAAGCAAACAGGCGTACAAGAGATGTTCGAGCAGCGGGCGAGAGGGTTGAGATGGTGGAAGCGTGTACTTCTTTTTCAGCTCGGTATGCAGCTTGGTAATCAGCTTGGCTCGGTTGCTTGCAGCCATCGTTTTTGTGGTTAGGGAAATTGTGTTTGCGGAAGTTGCGGCGTACGTTGAATCGCTGCGTCGCAGTCTTATCGGAGTGGAAGGTCTGGGTAGGTGCTGGCCGCGAGAATCACGAAGATTCTGTGACACCGCTGTCCGCAGCGGGGGGATCGCCGTCGACCGGCGTCACCTCGCCGTCGGGTTCATCAATCGCTGCCGGCGGATCGCCCTGTTGTTCACGGCGAATCTTGCCCAGCAACTCGCCGACGACCATGGCGTTTTCCATGCCTCGGTTGAGTTCAAACTGCAGGCGGGGCGTGTAGCGGGTGTCGATCCGGTTGGCGATCTTGGACTGCAGAAAACCGGCCGAGTTTTGCAACCCCCGCAACGAGAGTTGTTTCTGCGCTTCGTCTCCCATCACGCTGATCGAAACCGTGGCTTCGCGCATGTCGGGAGTCACTTCGACACCGATCACGGTCACGTCTTTGACGCGTGGATCTCTAATTTCGGTCAAGATAGCCGACGCGACGACCTCGCGGATCGCTTCGGCGGCTTTCAACATTCGACGACTGGTCACGATGAGCCTGAGCGGGGAATAAACGATAGAAACGGTAGCTGGACTTCTCGATCGACTCAGGCGCGGCAATCATCCCACGCCCTGGTCGATAGGGATCTGGATCAATCCAACGTTCGGGCCACTTCTTCGATTCGGTACGCTTCCAACACGTCATCCTGTTTGACGTCGTTGAAGCCTTGCAAACGAATCCCGCACTCCATTCCACGAGGCACTTCTTTGACGTCTTCTTTGATACGTCGCAGCGAATCCAGGCCATAATCGCCGATCGTTCGACCGTCGCGATTGACGCGGATTCGGCAACCGCGTTGGATGGAACCTTGCGCGACGTAGCAACCGGCGATCGTCCCGACGCGGCTGATCGAAAAGACTTGCTTGACGAGTGCCCGTCCGAGTTCGACGACGCGTTCTTCCGGTTTCAGCCGGCCTTCGATCATCGCCCGAATGTCATCGGTCAACTTGTAGATCACATCGTAACGGCGAATCTGGACGCCGCGTTCATCGGCCAACGAACGAGCCTGCTCGTCGGGAATCACGTTGAATCCCAGGATGACCGCCTCGGACGCACTGGCCAACGTCACATCGGCCAGGGTGATCCCGCCGACGCTGCGTTGCAGCACTTTGATCTCGACTTCGGGATGATCGAACTTGCTGAGTTCTTTGTCGATCGCTTCCAGCGAGCCTTTCACGTCGGCACGAATGATGACGTTCAGCTTGACTTTCTCGTCGCTGACGCCCAGTCGACCGCCTTGCAGCATCTCTTGGAAGTTCTCGAACGAAACCGCCGTGGTGTTACCTGAGAGCGATTGACGGCTGGACGCATCGGCACGGGTGGCCGCGATTTCGCGAGCGTCGGTGATGTCCTCCAGCACGTGGAACCGGTCGCCCGCACCTGGCGGCTCTTCCAATCCCATCACGTTGACTGGTGTGCTCGGCCCGGCTTCGGTGATCGCCTCGCCGGTCAGCGGATTACTCATCGCACGCACGCGACCGTAGGTCGGCCCGCACACCACGATATCGCCGACTCGCAGCGTTCCGTTTTGCACGACCAATTTGGCAACCACACCGCGGTCGCCCTGTTGCTCGGATTCCAGACAGACGCCCAACGCGTTGCGATCGGGGTTGGCCGAGTATTCGTTCAACTCCGCGATCGTCAGCAGCGTTTCGAGCAAGTCGTCCATGCCGGCACCGGTGATCGCACTGGTCGGCACGACTTCCACGTCGCCGCCCCACTCGCTGGGTGTCAACTGATGTTCGGTCAACTGCGTCATCACACGGTTTGCGTCGACGCCTTCCAGATCGATCTTGTTGAGCGCGACAACGATCGGCACCTCCGCCGCTTTGGCGTGGCTGATCGCCTCTTCGGTCTGTGGCATGATCCCGTCGTCGGCAGCCACCACCAGCACGGCGATGTCGGTGACGTTGGCACCACGCGCCCGCATTTCGGTGAACGCTTCGTGGCCCGGCGTATCGACAAACGTGATACTGCGGCCGTCTTTTTCAATTTCATACGCACGGATGTGCTGGGTGATCCCGCCGGCTTCGCCGCTGACCACGTTGATGCCGATCAAGTAGTCCAGCAGACTGGTTTTTCCGTGGTCGACGTGCCCCAGGAACGTCACGATCGGCGGTCGCGTCACGAGCGCTTCCGGATCGTCGGCCAGCTCTTCGATTTCCGTGATCAACTCGTCTTCGAGCGTCTCGGATTCTTTCAGCTGAAGCTCCAGATCCAACTCCGCGGCGATCAACTCGGCGGTTTCAAATTCCAATTCGGCGTTGATGTTGGCCATGATGCCCATGCCCATCATCGCCTTGAGCACTTGGGCGACACCGATACTGGCCGCTTCGGAGAAACTGCGGACGGTACACGGCAGCTCGATCTGGACCGGTTCCTTCCGCGGTGCGGCGGTGTTGGTCCCTTTGTGCTGCAAGGTTCGGCGTTGGCCGCGATTGTCGTCACGTCCGTACGACCGCGAGAAATCTCCGGATCGTCGGCGTTTGCCGCTGCGGTCTTGGCGGACGCCCGCCATGCCCGACAGGCCTTTCTTACGCGGCTTCTCTTCTTCTTCGACGCCCCGTTTGCCTTTCTCGGTGAACCCTGACAGGCCACCGCGTTTTCCGGCCGGCCGTTTCGATTCGT
Organism: Stieleria sp.; assembly: GCF_041595215.1. Taxonomy (NCBI): domain Bacteria; kingdom Pseudomonadati; phylum Planctomycetota; class Planctomycetia; order Pirellulales; family Pirellulaceae; genus Stieleria; species Stieleria sp. The sequence goes on from NZ_JBFHKV010000053.1 coordinate 4,707, forward strand.
CGGACTCGGCGGCCAGCTTTTCCAGCGGCGCCTTCATCCCTTGTTTGTGACCGGCGATCAGATCAGGACTGAGCTTGATCTCCGGTTTCTGGGCCTTCTGCTCACCCTTGACCTTTGCCGGGATCTCCGGGGGTGCATCGGGCAGCGACGCCAGATTGACCGCAATCCGCGGCTCGCGACGCTTCGGCTTTGCCTCGCCCTTCTTTCCTTCGCCAGCGGCGCTGGCACGTTTATCCAACGAGCGGACACGTCCGGCGCCGGTATTGCCACGAACGGCCAGTGGACCGGCGGGGCGATCGGGCAGCGGAGACCGCACGGGAGCCGCGGGTCGCTCGGGCGAAGCGGGCTTGGCGGGTGGTGTTGAGTCGGGTTTTCGAGTCGGCGGTTCGGGCGGTCGCGCGGCCGGTTTCTCGGCGGCAGCGGGCTTGGACGCCGGCTGGGCCGGGGCTGCCGGTGACTTGGGCGAACTGGGCGAACCAGGTTCCTTGCCGCGGGCGATTCGCGCGGACAAACCACCGCTTCGCCGACTGGTCGCCGGAAGACGCACATCGGGCGCTTGGGCCGCTGCTTCTTCGCCGGCCGGAGCCTTCGGCTCTTCAACGGGCGGCAACGGAGCAGGCGCGCGGACTTTGGGTTCTGTCTTGGCGGGCGGCTTGGATTCCGACGGAGCCTTCGCTGCTCCGCCGCCAGCCTTGGAAGCGGGCTTCAGATTCACTGGCTTCCGTTCCGGGCGCACGGCCTCGCGGACGGCGACGGGCTTGCTTTCTTTGACTGCCGTCGCGGTTGAAGCCGGAGCGGGTGCTTTTGCCGTCTCTGCACCACCACTTAGATGATCGCGCACACGTTGGGCCTCGTCATCGGTTAGACTGGCAAGCGCCGAGCCCTTTCCGGTGATTCCAACTTTCTTAACGAGATCAACCAGATCTTTACTATCGAGATTAAGTTCTTTTGCGAGCGCGTAAATGCGTGCCACTGGGTCCAAATCCTGTCAAATTGGGCGGAACCTGCCATGCCTCTCGTGCATTGCATGCTTTTCTCATGGCGGCGTTCCAAATATTTTTCTGCAAAGGTCACATAAAAAGCTCCTCCATCGGCCGGGTATCAGCACACACCTTGGACGCCAGGCGTCAAGCATGCAACCGTACCAAGTATCCATCTGACGCGGTGAAAGGTTAGACCGCGATAGGATGAAACGGGGCAGACCGGGATGGTTTTCGTCTTTCAGTTAATGGTGGAGTCACGGCGAGCAAATCGCTGTGACCCGCGTTGGAAGCAAAGGATAGCGAAAAAACAAGTCTTCGCAGAGGTCTGACCTGGGGGCAAGAGTAGATTTCACTCGACTTTTTCCCCGGGCCACCGCTCGTGTGCCTCCACCAAGCGGTGTTTCGTGTCAGTCGAGCACACCCGCGACACGAAATCTGGCAATCGCTAGCCGTCCTGCTGCGACTTCACCTCCGACGCTTCGGAAGGCTCGGAGTCCACACCCCCCTCTGCGGGTGAGCCTCCTTCGTCCGCGACCGACTCGGCATCCTCGCCCCCCCCGGCGTCGGCCGCCACGGGTTCGGGTTCGGCTGCTGCTTCGGGTTCGGCTGCTGCTTCAGGTTCGGCTGCTGCTTCAGGTTCGGCTGCTGCTTCAGGTTCGGCTGCTGCTTCAGGTTCGGCTGGTGTTTCGGGTTCGACCACGCCGGCCGCTTCGGCTTCCTTGTGCAAGCGTTCCCGCTCACGACGAGCCTGGCGTTCTTGCGCCGCCGCCTCCTCGGCTTCCTCTGCCTTCTCCTCGGCAGTGTTGACGATCAAGTCGACTTGCTCCTCGGTCAGCCCGCTCATTTCCATGAAAGCGTCGGGCTCGATGACGGACAAATCATCATAAGACAAATAACCCTGCTCGACCAACACTTGAGAGATCTCGGGGGTCATGCCTTCGAGCTGGCTGAACGCCTCGACGGCGCGTTCGATCTGCTCTTCCAGCTCGCCGCCGGTCATGATTTCGATGTCCCAACCGCACAACTTGCTGGCCAGGCGAACGTTTTGGCCGCGTCGTCCGATGGCGAGCGACAACTGGTCTTCTTGGACCAACACGATCGCGCGGCCGATCATGTCGCACAACAAGACTTGTTCGACTTCGGCCGGCTGCAAGGCGTTGGGAATCAGCACCTCGGGGTCTTCGCTGTAACGGACGACGTCGATGTGTTCTCCGGCCAGTTCTTCCCGGACGGCTTTGATTCGGCTGCCGCGATAACCGACGCAAACCGCGATCGGATCGACCTGGCTGTCTTCGCTGCTGACGGCGACCTTGCTGCGGTAACCGGGTTCTCGGCTGATGGAGTTGATCGCGATCACCCCTTCGCTGAGCTCGGGGATTTCCTGTTCGAACAACCGCTGAACCAACTGGGGCCGAGTCCGACTGAGCACGACACGGACGCGGTTGCCGGTCGCTTTGACCTCAAACACGACCGCCCGCACACGTTCGCCGGCGTGCAGGGTCTCGCCAGGGATCTGTTCGCTGCGTGGCAGAATCGCTTCGACGTTACCGAGATTGACCGTCGCGACACCGCCATCGGCACGGCCGATGATTCCGGCGACGGTGTCTCCGATCTGTTCGCGATACTCTGCCATCAACGAATCACGTTCGGCCTCGCGGACCTTTTGGATGATCACTTGCTTGGCGGTTTGGGCACCGATTCGCCCGATTTGATCGTCGCCGAGCTGTTCGCCATCGAGGGTTGCTGCGATGCGTCCGTTTTCGCGATTCAGCTGGACCTGGATGTCAGCGTCTTCACCATACTGTCGTTTTGCAGCCGTCTGCAAAGCCGCCTCGATTGCCGAGAACACGAGTTCGGTGTCAATATTTTTTTCGCGATGGAGCGAATCGACATATCGCAGAATGTCTTGTGGGTTCATAGCGAGCGTCGCGGCATGCGCTGGTTGGGCGGAATCGGGCTTGGTTCAGGGCTTAAGCGAGCAATCGAGCACTGATCCTACGGCAAAAAATAAACCCGGACCTTTCGGCAGGACCGGGCAGTTGCGTGAACCAGTGCTGAGAAGTGTCAAGTTACTGATAGGGCCAACGAGTGTCAACCAAGACCGAGGGGCGCAATGCGATCGGGGTGACCGCATCAAAAACCCCTTCACCCGGCACCGAAACCCGAATTTTCAGTTGTCCGAAACTCGCCATCCCGATCGCCGACCATGCGGCAGGTCGACTTTGAGAGTCGCTCAACGCCGTCCGATCCTGGAATGCCGACGTGGTGTGGCGAATGATCCCACGCCGTGATGAGTGGAAGCCACCGGCCCGGCCGACTGCCGGATGGGATGTCGAGGGCCAACCGATCAACGGCGCGAGAGGCTTTTGCAACGGCAACCGAACGGTCGCCACCCCATCTTCGGCGAACGTCAACGGCACGTTCCATTGGATCGGTGTGATGTTGGCGTCGACATAGCCGGTGAAGTCGTGGGTCGGAAGCCGCGGCGTCAATTCAAATCGTGCCGTCGCCCGGCGGACCGTGACCGGCTGGTCATCGCTGCCCATCAGCATCACGCTCGCCAGCCAACCGTCGGGATCCGCATCGGAATCGAACTGGGCGATCTCGGCAGAGACGAAAGCAGACTTGGGACGCATCGACCGCGCCGGCTTGGCACGTTCCCGATGCGGCGAAGACGCCCGTTCGGCGGAGGCTCGTTTGACCAGCACCACACGATCACCGATCCGCATTTCGGTGTACTGGATTTCGGTGTACTGGGCCGCTTCATCCGGCCCCATGTCCTGGTCCGCGGTGATCACTTCGCTCGGTGACTCGGCTTCAGCCTGCGAAGCCGCTTCACTCGGTGGCGTGGCTTCGCTTTGCGGCGTGTCGGAAATCCCTTGGCCTTTGGTCCGCAGCGCGATGCTGGCCAACAGAATCGCAAAGATGATGATCCAGAGGGGGCGTTGGTTCTCGTTCAACGGACGTCTCGGCGGTGGTGTGTGGTGATCGAACATGATGCCCGAGACCATGAGCAACTCAGGGGCCAACCGAACGTTGACAGACCCAGATCGATTCCGCCGGTCGGCCCATTGGCGTGTGATGATTCCGGCCAAAAGCGGCCAAATCGTGGTTCGACGTGGTCCTCCATCGCAACGCCACCCATTTCGACGCCCTTCCGGTTGGCGTCGACCGTCGGCCAAACGAATGTTGCTCCGGCGGTGCACACGATGCGTTCGGGCATCATGCCGGTTCCCCCCGTGCAACGCCTGTCGCATGACCGCCACCGGCGATCAATCATAACGGTGGTGCCGATCGCACAGCGGCGGGACACTCTGCAGGGTGGCCGAAAAAATCAGAAATCGCACACCCACGTCATCATTGCGACAAACCCGTCCTAGTTTTCAGTGCGTCACCAAGCGAGCCAGAGCACGAAACACGATCTCACGGGGAGTCGAGTGCTGGATCGCCGCTCACCACACCCTGCTGACGCTTCAGCATTCAACCAAAAAGGCAAACGGACATGACACGCAAAAAGCGTCAAGGTTTTTCTCTGATCGAGATGGTCATCGTCATTCTCATCTTGGGCATCATCGCAGCAGTCGCAGCACCACGGATGTTCGATACCGCCGAACAAGCGGAAATCAACACCACCCGTCAGCAATTGGCAGTGCTTCGCAACGCGATCGAAATGTACCGAGCGCAAGAAGGCAGCTATCCGGCCGGCGGAGATCTTAAAACGGCAATGGCGGACATGCTCAATGGCCCGTTCCCGGAGCCCACGATCGGCCCGGTCCGAGGACTATCGGATGTCTACTACGACACCACCACGACTTCCGCGCCGGTCGTCCCGGCACCCGACGGCACCAGCGGCTGGGCTTACAAACCTCACAACGGCAGCTTGAAACTGAACCTGGATCCGGCCGGAACCGACATCGGCAAGGATTGGTAGACCGGGTCGCCGTCCAGGCAACCCATTCGTTTTGCTTTCCAGATTCACGACACCTGAGCCAGCCTTTTGAGACTGTCTGACTATGCCCACCACACCGACCGTACTGATCATCGAAGATGACCCCGTCTTTCGGCGGGTGTTGAGCTTTACGGTTGCCAAAAGTGGGCTCGCCGTGGAAACCTGTTGCGATGGCGAATCCGGCTATCAGCGTCTGCTGCAAGGCGGCATCGATTTCATCGTGACGGACTTTCAGATGCCCGGCTGCGGCGGTGTCGAACTGCTTCAGCGGCTCGACGAACTGTCCGATTACCAACGACCGCCGGCGATTCTCTGCACCGCCAAAGGGTTGGAACTTGACAGCGAAAAGTTGCGTCGAGATTTCCGACTCGCCTGCATCATGCACAAACCGTTTAGCCCGCGCAAATTGAGCGAGGTGATCCACCGACACCTCGAACAAGACGGCGGCGCGGATTCCGCTGCCAGTGTCAGGGCCGAACCCGAATTCCCCACCCTGCCGCCGTTGAGCCCGCTACCGGATATTTCTCAACCGTCCCAAGGCTGCGGAGATGCCTGATTCTCAATCGACAGCCGCGGTTGCCTCAGGCGAAGGCGCCTCCTCGGCGTCGGAGACCACCGCATCGTCACCGAATCCGAATGCCTCCGGCCGACTGCTGGTCACGACCAGGATCGGAATCCTGTTTTGCGTGACGGCATTGTGCGCGCTGCTGTGTGGCGTCGCGGCCAGCTCCCTTCCGCAACTGCGATCGTTCCAGTCCATCATGTGGGTGGCGACCGTCGCGGTTTGCTCGTTGAGCGGCTTGATGTCGATGCGATCGGTTCGCACGCTGCGGACCATCGAAACCGAATTGCTGCATAGCGGTGGCCAACCGGAACGTTGGAGAACGGTCCGCCCGATCATCGGCCAAGAAAAAATCACCGAGGCTTGGAACGAATTGCTGCGCGAAGCCGAATCGGGCTGCACCGCAAGCGACGAACGCCTTCCGGCCTCATTGGATCAAGAAGCGATCACGCTGGCCCGCGCCATGCGTGGGCTGCCGGCAGCCTGGGTGATCACGGACCTGGACGGCCGGCTGTTGTTCATCAGCCCACCGGCATGCAGCCTGTTCAGTCTCACCGAAGACGCCAACCACATCGGACGCGACCTGTTGGACTTGTTGGGATTGCGAGCCGGCGACGACTCGGTGATCGCCAAACGCCAACGTTTGCTCAGCAACGTGCGAATGATCCAAGAACGCCATCAAGTCACGATGGCCGGGGAACGCGTTCACCTCCGCATCGCTCGATCCAGACTCGACGGCCGCAGCGGTGACGGCGAAGGGATGGCCTGGATTCTCACCGACGTCACGCAGCAAGAACTGGCGACCAAATCTCGCGACCAATTTCTGTTGACCGCCACCCACGAACTGCGGACACCGCTGACCAACCTGCAAGCCTACGCCGAGGCGCTCGAGGCCGAAGACCAACTGGAAATCGATCAGCAAAAAGAGTTTTGTAACGTCATCGTTTCCGAAGCACATCGCTTGGGCCGCCTGGTCGACCAGTTGTTGACGGTTGGCCAAATGGAAGCCGGGTCGATGGTCGCCAACCGGCACGAGCTGGAACTGTTGCCGATGGTCGAATACGCCGCCGATCAGATGAAGGCCCAGGCCGAGCAGAAGCATCAACGACTGGTCACCGATTTCGCAGCCAAACTGCCGACCGTGTTCGGCGACCGCGACAAATTGCAGGCGGCGTTGGTCAACCTGGTCGGTAACGCCGTCAAATACACGCCGACGGCCGGCGAAATCATCGTCCGCTGCGGTGTCCAAGACGACTGGGTTCGAATCGACGTCCAGGACAACGGGCCGGGGATCGAAACCGAAGAACAAGACAAGGTGTTTGACAAGTTCTTCCGCGGCAGCAATGCGGCCAATAGCGAACTGCGCGGCAACGGATTGGGGTTGGCGTTTGCTCGCGAAGTCGCGCGGATGCACGGCGGCGAAGTCGAATTGGAAAGCGAAGTCGGTCGTGGGTCCACGTTCATGATGCGTCTGCCCATCGGCGGCCATTCGCGCAGCGGCATCTAAACAAAGGCGTCTCACCATGGCCCGACTTGATAAACACGGCAGCGTCTACGTCGTTCGTTCCGAAGGACCGCTTCGCGCCGAATCGATCGGCCCGATCGGAGAAATGATCGGCAGCAAACTGACCGGCGGTGTCCCCGCCATCGTCGTCGATTTCAGCGACACCCCGCTGATCGACAGCCGCGGATTGGAATGGCTGCTCGGACTCAGCGAAGAATGCTGCCGACGTGGCGGATGTTTGCGGCTGTGCAGTGTCGGCGAACTCTGCGACGACCTGTTGCGGATCACCGGTGTCGGAGCCCACATCGAAACGTTCCCCGATCTGACGACCGCCCTCGGCAGTTTTGCCTAACCGGAGGATTCGATAGCGATGAAAACGATTTCGAACCCGTCCTCCGACGCCGCCGGTCTCGGCCCGCCGCGGATCGTGCAACCGTCCCGCCGCCCCGGTGCCGAACACGGCGTGGTACCGCTGGGAAGCCGCTTGATCGAAGCCGGGTTGATCCGCGAAGACCAATTGGAAACCGCCTTGGCCCACCAGGCCAGCGAAGAAGACCGGTTGCAGGCCCTGGCCGCACAGGAGGGCACCGAATCGATCGGCCGCGTCAAACGGAAACACTTCAAACGACTCGGCGAAGTCGTGGCGGAACTGGGCTTGGTCGATGAGGCCAGCTTGCTGCCCATGCTCGGCGAACAACTGGGCGTCGAAGGCGTCAAGCTGCGCGAAGGGCTGATCGACCCGACCGCCGTGACGCTGATCCCCCGCGAAGAAGCCGAACGCTACCGCGTGCTGCCCTTGATGCGCGTCCGCGATGAGTTGACCGTCGCGATGGCCGACCCCCAGGATCTGGCAGCGATCGACGCGCTGAGCGACATCAGCGGATGCCGCATCCGACCAGTGCTGACCCTGGCCAGCGGCATCGAAAGGCTGCTGCCACGCTGCTACGAAGACGACTTCGCCGTCGATTCGGTGACCGCGGATCTGGACGTCGAACAACTGGAAATCGATGCCGAAACGATCGACTTGGACCTGCACGGCACGCAACAGTTGGCCGAAGGCAGCCCGGTCATCAACCTGGTCAACTACGCGATCATCCAGGCCGTTCGTCAAGGCGCCAGCGACATCCACATCGAAGCCGGCAAGAAGTTCACGTCGATCCGCTTTCGCATCGACGGCGCGCTCCGCGAAGTCATGAAACCGCGCAAAGAAATGCACGCAGCGATCGTTTCGCGGATCAAGGTCATGGCAAAGCTGGACATCGCCGAACACCGGCAACCCCAGGACGGGCGACTGCACGTGCGAATCAGCCGCCGCGATGTGGACCTCCGTGTCAGCACGCTCCCCACCGTGCTCGGCGAGAAAGTCGTGATGCGGGTGCTCGATCGCAATAGCGTCACCTTCGACCTCAATTCGCTCGGGCTGCCCAACACTTCGCTGACCTCCGTCCGCCGCATGCTCTCACGACCGCACGGTTTGGTGCTGGTGACCGGACCGACCGGCAGCGGTAAAACCACGACACTCTATTCGGCCATCGAACTGATCAAAGGCATCGAACGGAACGTGATCACCGTCGAAGATCCGGTCGAGTACCAACTGGAATTGATCAACCAGGTTCAAGTCGCCAAAGAAACCGGGATGACGTTTGCCCAAGCGCTGCGGAGCATCTTGCGGCAAGACCCCGACGTCATCATGGTCGGTGAAATCCGTGACCGCGAGACCGCCGAGACCGCGATCCAGGCGGCGCTGACCGGGCACCTGGTTCTGAGCACCTTGCACACCAATGACAGTGCCGCCGCGATCACGCGTTTGATGGACATGGGCATCGAGAGTTTCAAAATCGCCGCCAGCCTGGTCGGTGTGATCGCGCAGCGTTTGATGCGAAACCTGTGCCCGCATTGCAAGGAAACCTACTACCCGTCGACCAAGATGCTGGAAGAACTGCATTACGTCGGTGACCCGCGTCAGGGGTTTGCCCGCAGCCGTGGCTGTGGCGAGTGCTACGAGTCGGGCTATCGCGGCCGATCGGGCGTTTACGAGTTGTTCGAAATGAATCCTGACATTCGCACGCTGATCAACGACGGCGCGGACCTGGAAACTCTGCGTCGCTCTCGGACCGGCCCGTCGTTGCTGAGCGAAGGGATCGAATTGGCAAAGAACAAGGTGACCAGCTTGGAAGAGGTCGGACGCGTGGCACTGGTCGATTGAAATCATGAAGGCGTTCACCCCACTCCCTACCGTGCCGAGCGAACGAGAAGACCTGTCCGGTTTTCCCGCGCCGCCCTCGTCGTCCACACGCGGTGCACGCGGTTCGGCCGACACGGGGTATCGCGGAAACCGAAATCAGGCCGCCGGCCATTCCACCGGCCATTCCGCCGTCGTGGCGTTACCCTCGCCGGCTCGCCAAGCGGGATCCGGCGGAATCTTCCTGTTCCCGGTTTCGTCTTCGACGGTGTTATTGAGCTTGAACCAACTAGCCGTGATGAGTCAAAACGGTGTCGAGATCGCTGAAGCGGTCGGCCACGTCGCGGACCATTGCCAGGACCCGCGTCTGGCCGAGTCCCTCGATGCGATCCACCAGGCGCTCAGCGGGGGCAGCCGATTTTCCAGTGCCGTCGCGGCACACGGGCAATACTTTCCCGCCTCGTTGCCGCCAATGCTTGCCGCGGCCGAAGCGACCGGCGACGTCCCGCAAACCCTCGGCAACGTTGTCGAACGGATGCGAGGCGAATTGGAGATGCGGGCGTCGATCATCGGCGCGATGATCTATCCGGTGATCTTGATCGCCGCCGCCTCGGTCGTGATGACCGCACTGATTCTCGGTGTGCTGCCCCAATTCGGACGCGTGTTCGAATCCACCGGACGGCCCGTCCCGGCGTCGACACAATTCTTGTTGGACGTCGGCACCTTCGGTCGGGAGTACTGGATGGTTCTGTTTCCCGTCGGCATCGCCGGAATCGTAGCGCTGGTCATGCTCCGCAAGCACCCCTTGATCCAAGGACCGATCGGCAAACTGTTGCTGTACGCACCGATGATCAAAGATGCCTATCGCCCGTTGATCGCCGGTCGATACTTTCGCACCATCGCGGCGATGGTCCGCGGAGGCGTCCCGATGTTGCAAGCGGTGCGGCTGACTCGCGATACCGTGCAAGACCGTTCCTGGCACGATCTGCTCGATCGTGTCGAAGCCAACCTGATCGATGGGCTCAGCGCCAGCGACGCGTTGGCGACGGCAGACTTCCTGCCGACCGAAGCGACCCAGATGATGGCGACCGGCGAACGAACCGGGCGTGTCGCAGAAGTCCTCGACGACATCGGCCGCTTCTATGAACAGGAAGGCGGGCGAAAAATCAAACGGCTGGTCATCGCACTCGAACCGGTGATCATCCTGGTGATGGGTGTCTTTGTCGCCGGTATCGTGATGTCGGTGATGCTACCGTTGCTGGACGTTTCGACCATCCAGGGCGGCTGACGGATCCGAATCTGCCAATTGCAACGACAACACTAGTCCCCATCGCGTGTGGACTGGTTCGGCCCGGGCACACGGGCTTGCATTCGTTTGAACAGTCTGTCTCCGTGACGTACATCCATGGTGCCGAGTCTTGTGCGGATTCTGGGCCGGCCCTTCCACGATGCTTCCCTGTCATGACGTCCAACCAGTCTCTCACCTCGCAGATTCGGCCAAGCGTGAAACAGCGCGCGCCGGCGATGACGTTTTGGCGGCGATCGGGACAGTTTACGCAAAACGGCACGGCCTACATCGGCATCGACATCGGCGAACAAAACGTGCGAGTGGCGACACTCCGCTCGTCCACCCTTCCGTCCAACGAACACGCATGGGTCAGCCGTCATCAATTCGCACTGCCGACCGATCGCGACCAAGAGATGACGCCGCAGTGGTTGCAGGGAGTCCTGACGGCGATCAAACAGCGGCTGCCACGCTGTATCGAAGGGGAAACCAACGTCGCGGCCATCGCGTTGCCGATCGCCTGGACGCACTACCAAACCGTCGTCGGCAACGACATTCCCCAGATCCGTCAACGCTGCAGCGAAATGTTCGGCCAATCGGTGTTCCAAAGCGCCGCACACCTGTGCCATTGGCCGGTCGTGGGTGTCCATCACGGTCACCCCTGTGGAGACGATCAATACGTGATCGCCGCCACGGCAGAACGGACCGCCTGTCAGGTCACCGACATTGCCAGCGTCAATGGTTACAACGTTCAATCAATCCTACCGCACGGCGTCGCCCTGGCCCACGCCGCGGAATCCTTAACCGGCATCGATGCCCAAGCGGTGTTATGGCTCAGTCACGCCTCGGTGCTGATCGCGGTGCGTCACCAGACGGGCGTCGGATTGACGCGGACACTTCCTTCACTGCCCGAGCAGATCTTGGAATCGGACCAACCCGATCGGCCGCTCGATGCGCATGCCTTGCGTCC
>NZ_JBFHKV010000054.1:0-16102 GCF_041595215.1 Stieleria sp.
TCGTGCGGCTGGACCGGTTTGTGAAGAACCTCGGTCACGCCAAGCTCGGTTGCGGTTCTGACGACCTGCTTGTCGGCGTTCCCACTGATCACGATCACGGACAAATCAAGATGGTTCCTTCTCAGCTGTCGCAATAGATCCAGCCCGCCGATGCCCTGCAGTTGCACGTCCAAAAGCAGACAACCAGGCTGCAATTCGTCATAGTCGGCCAAGAAATCTTCGGCGGAGTCGAAGGGTTTGACCGTCATCCCGAACGCGGTCAGCAAGGCACAAACCGATCTGAGTGCCGACGGGTCATCATCGATCACGAAAACGGTGGGTGGGGCGACCATTTCAGCAAATCTCGTGCAGGGCGGGAAACGTGATGCAGAACTCGGCCCCGGCCGCGTCCGATCGGATCTCCAAGTGGCCTTCATGCGCCGCGACGATCGTTTGGCTGATCGCCAACCCCATCCCCAACCCCTGTTCTTTGGTCGTGTAAAACGGTTCTTTGAGTTGATCCACCATGTCAGAGGAGATGCCGGGACCGGAGTCTTTCACCGACACCGAAACGTCACCACCGAGTATTGCACTGCGGATCAGAACGTTGTTCTTGCCATTGACTTGACCGTCCATCGCTTCAAAAGCGTTGCGAATCAGATTCACGAGTACTTGTTGAATCTGGATCGCGTCGCCCATCACCGGTGGAAGGGCATCATCGAGTTCCAACGACACGGTGGCACCAAGACGTTTGGCTTCAAAGGAGAGGAGTTGGGTGGTGTCGCGAATCAATTCGTTCAGATCGATCGGGCTGTAGTCTGATTCGGTGTTGGCAACAAAGCCTCGCACCCGGCGGATGATTTCCCCGGCACGAACGGCCTGGTCGGCGATTTGTCCCATGACGGATTGTACCTTGTCCTCCCAGTCGGGCTCACGTCTTCGCGAGAGGTGTTCGCAGGCGGCCGCGTAGTTGGCGATTGCGTACAGGGGTTGATTGATTTCGTGTGCGATCCCGGCCACCATCTCCCCCATGGTGGACAGTCGTGAGACGTGTGCCAATTGTGTTTCGTTATTTCGAAGTCGTTCTTCGGCGCGGCGTCGTTCACTGACATCTTTGACGACGGTGCTCACGCCCCGTACCCGACCGGAATCATCTTTGAGCGGGTGGTAGCTGGCGAGAAAGAACGACGATTGGCCGTGACCGTCAACCGGAGGCCGTTCGATTTCAATGCTGCGTTTGGCCTGGCCGGTCTCGATCACCTCACGATAAAGCGGTTCGATGCTGTCGGCGATGTCTGGCAAGACCTCGCGTAGTGGCCGGCCGAGATGCGCTTCCACGGGCCGTCCATTGATCTCGGCCAGGTAATCATTGATTCGGCGATACCGCAGGTCTGTATCCATCATGCACAATCCGATCGGCGTCGTCCGATACAGATGTTCCAATTCGGACAACTTTTCTCGCACCAGCTTTTCGCTTTCGCCCAACTTCGCTTCGATCCGCTTCTGCTCGGTGATATCGTTGCAGCAACCGATGATGCCGATCGGTCGACCGTCATCGGCGTTCATCAACGATAGACGAAGCGAGACCAGTACCGCGCTGGCATCTTTGCGGCGCAATCGAATTTGCAGGTCGTCGGCGGAACGTTCCGTTCTCGGCAGCATGACCTGTTCTTTCCAGTCGACCACATGGTCGGAAAAGAACAGGAACTCGACGGAGCGGCCGACGGCTTCCTCGACCGAATATCCGAACAGCCGTGTCGCGGCACTGTTCCAGGTCTCGACATTTCCGTTCAGATCGGTCGAGATCACCGCATCATGGACATGGGCAAGAATCATCGCCTGTAAGCCCAGTGTTTGTTCGACGCTGTCGCGATCAACCACCATGCGATCGAGTGAACGGGCCAGCGCGGCGACTTCATCGCCACCGGTAATGCCGGTCCGCACCGTCAGGTTTCCCGCGCCGACCATCCGCGTCATTTGTTCCAATCGTTCCAAACGCTTGGCGATTCGGAAGTGAAAGAAGAGCCCCAGACCGATGGCGATCAGGCAACTCATCACCAAGGTTCCGAGTGCCTGGCGGGACACCGCGGTGGTGGCCCGTTGGATGGTCGGCCTGATGTCACGAAGTACGACGAACAGCCCCAAGTGATCGGGGCGGATCCGATCGGCCTTGGCGCCCAGCACGACCGGGTGGACGCCGACGATGGTGTGCCCGTCGCCGAACGGAACGGTGCTGCTGATCTGCGACATGCGGACACGTGCGAGGGCGCCGGGACCCAGGATCGGTGAATCTTGATAGTTTTGCGGCAAGGACTCGGCAAACCGATGACCGACATCGGCGCGTCGCATGGAGACGATGACGTCATCGTTTTCATCGATCAACACGGCAAACTTGACCTCGGGATCCGCACCCAGCGATGCGAGCGAATACTGCATCGTGGAGAGTTCATTGCGCCGCGCGGCCCGCTCCAATGACCCCGCCAATTGCGACATCGTCCGCCTCAAAACGATCACCGCCTCGCGATTGGTGCTGTGGACGATCTGCGAACGATTGGAGAACAGGGACCAACCGGTATGCGCCAACACCATCACCATCAGGCTCAGCGGCAACAGAATCCGCAACGGATATTGAATCGTCGAATCGATCTGCGAATCGAGCGGTCGTGTCGGAGCCGATCGATCGTTCATCGCGCCGACACCTCCATCAACGGCTCGGCCGAAATGCAATCGGAAAGAACCACCTCCTTTCCCAGCAACGCGTTGTCGACCATCACTTTGGATAAGCGATGCGCGTTTTCTTCTAACGGAGAGGGTTGCCCAGCGAGTAGCGACAGGTTTTGCTGTAAGTTCGGCGCGTGCAAACCCTTTTGGCTTTGCCTGATCTGCTCGGGTGTCAGCTTGATCCTCAGTGACACGCTGCGGAGTGCCTCGTCGGGGTTTTGTTCGAGGTACTCGAGTGCCTGGAACCACCCGCGCAGGGCCGTGATGAGGTGCGATTGATGTTGCTCCCATGCGTCGGCACGGACGACCAGGACATCGACGATTTCATTCGGCATATCGTTGCTGTCAAACAACTGGATCGCTCCGGCAGCCAGCAGTCGGCTGCGGACGGGGTCAAACGTCACGACCGCGTCGATCTTTTGCGATAGAAATGTTTGTTCGTGTTCGTCCGCTTCCACCGACACAATGGTCACGTCCTGGACGGAGAGGTCAACCTTTTGCAGGGCACGCGTCAGCACGAATGCGCCCAAGGCGGAGTTCTCCACCCCGACCTTGCGCCCACGAAGATCGGCCAAATCCTGCACGTCGCCCTGGGCAAGAATTGCGTCGCCGCCTTGTGAGATGTCCATGACCAGCACCACACGCAGGTCCAGACCGCGCTCTCTCAACAACAAGACTTCATCCATCGTCAATGCGGCAGCCTGGATCGTATTGTCACGAAATTGGCGAATCACTTGACTCGAGGACGCGCACTCGACCAATCGAACAGAGTTCTCATCAAAATGACCGAGATCACGCGCCAGAAAAAGCGGTTCGTAGCCAAGCCACAAATTCGTGCCCAACAATAAAGGCGTTTCCGTTTCGCGTTTCCCGCTCCAATTTTCCAGCGTTTCGATTGCCAAGACGGCGAAAACACCCGCGACCACCACCAACGCAACCGATAGACGCTTCCTTCGCATCGATGCTGTCCTCCGGCACGGGGTAGGTGTGGTCCGTTCTTGTCGGGCTAAATCGCCACCACAGTTTATCCGAATTTGCCGATCCCGTCTCAGGTGTTTCCATCAACCTCGCGACATGATTCACAGTGGGACGGTTGATTGAATCGATGTTCCCGCTCGTTGCTAACTTGTCGAAAACGCGATCCGCGGGGTCGGGGCGGGAACACGTTCGCGGCGCAGCCGCACTATTGGGGAAATGCCGCCGGCTCGGTGTCCTGATAGCCTTCGCCGTCAAGCGATTCCATGAACTTGACCAATTGGTTGACTTGGGCATCGGTAAAGTCCAATTGCTCGGCAAACCGCCGGTCGATTTTACGGTCCAAGTAGGGATTAGGGGTTCCGCCCTTGCTGTAGAACTTCACAACCTCCTCTAGCGTTTTCATGGAGCCGTCGTGCATGTAGGGGGCGCGTTTGCTGACATCTCGGAGCGAAGGTGTTTTGAAGGCACCTTTATCTTTTTCGTCCTCGGTCACCGCGTAACGACCTTCATCGGCAAAGGACTGGGTTTTTTCGTCCCAGCCCACGCCCAGGTTGTGGAAATCGCTGTCGGTCAGGTTGGGTCCCTTGTGGCAGTTGTTACAAAACCCGTTGCCGAAGAACAGCGTGCGGCCCTTTTTGGCGTCTTCGGAGAGCGCCGACTTGTCACCGGCGACGTAGCGATCCCAGGCGGAATTGCCGCTCATTCGAGTCCGCTCGTAGTCCGCAATCGCCTTGGTGATTCTTTCGATCGTCACCTCCGGAGTGCCGAACGATTCTTCGAAGTATTTTGCATAACCCGGGATCGCCGCGATCTTGCCGACAACGACGCTGTGGTCCTTCTGTCCCATTTCGATCGGATTGGTCATCGGACCGCCGGCCTGCTCATCGAGTGACGCCGCCCGTCCATCCCAGAAAAAATGGGGAAGCGTGGCCCAGGCCTGGTTGGTGAACGAAGGCGCCTTGCGGCCCCCTTTCTGGCCGCCGATCCCAGTCGAAACCGGAGTCGTTTCGGAGAAGGCGTTTTCCGGTTTGTGGCAGGTCGCGCACGACACCGTGTTGTCGGCCGAAAGTCGTTTGTCAAAAAACAACCAGCGGCCGAGTCGAACGGTTTCGGGAGTCGGCGGGTCGTCCAAGTCCAACAGCGTCGCGGGAGGATTTTTTTCACCGCCGATCCCCAGCGGAGGATCAGGAATCGGTAACAGCGGATTGGCGGCTTCCAAATCAACCGCTTCGACGGCATGCCCGTCATAACCAGCCATCCAACCTCCGATCAAAAGGACCATGGCCAACCCGACGTTGTTCAATCCCAGCGGTTTCATCGTAATGCTCCTCGCGGCAAGTGGTGAATCTCTGGCAGTATACCCAAAACCGCTGGGATGATTCTGAAACCGCTGCCCGCCGCCGGACGTCAGTTCACCTTTCCGCTTCGCCCGTCATCGGGACGAACATCACGGGGGCCACGTTGCGACGAACCACCTCTCCGTCGCTTTGTTTCTCAATCAGGATCAGTGATTGAACCCGATCGCCGACCGGGATCACCATTTTGCCGCCGGGGGCGAGCTGGTCGATCAACGCTGGTGGCACATGATCAGGGGCTGCGGCGACAACAATTGCGTCGAACGGAGCTTCGTTCGGCAACCCGGCGTAGCCGTCACCGTGGCGGACACGGATGTTCTTGTACCCGAGCATTTTCAATCGCGCCTCTGCAGCCTTGGCCAACGATTCGACGATCTCGATGCTGTCGACATGCTGGACCAATTCCGCCAACACGGCCGCTTGATATCCCGACCCGGTCCCGACATCCAGCACTCGATCGTCAGCCTGCAGATCAACCAACTCGGTCATCAAGCCGACGATGTAAGGCTGGGAAATGGTTTGTCCGTTGCCGATCGGAAGCGGCGAGTCATGATAGGCCCGGTCTTGCAATCGCTTCGGGACGAATTGATGACGAGGGACGCGTCGAATCGCATCGAGCACACGTTCATTCTTGATACCACGGCCGGCAAGTTGCCTGGCCACCATTTGACGACGCAGCAACGCAAAGGAATCGTCCTGCTTCTCTCGATCGGTGCTGGTCGGGTCGCTTGGCACTGTCGTTTCCGAGGGGCGACCACATCCAGTCGTGATCGTCAGTAGAATAATCCAGATGCCGGATACAATTTTCCGGCTCGATCCCATGGTCGATCTCATCAGTAACGGTGAACCTTACGACGCATCCGTCGGGCAGAATTGGATCGTCATTCCAAACTCGCAACGCCGCCGATTCCACGGCGGCGAATTGAGTCGGATTTCAGAAACATTGCTGCGGCCGGTGCGGCATTACCCGAGGTAACTCCTCAACATCCAAACGGTTTTCTCGTGGACTTGAATGCGAGCGATCATCAGGTCCTCGGATTCGGAATCGCTTGCTTCGCCGGCGATGTCACGCGCCTTCTTCAGATCGCCGAGCAATTTTTCGTTGGCCTCGATCAGATGCTTGACCATCTGATCGGCAGTCGCGTCTTCGGCGATCTCGGGAATGCCCGCCATGTTCGCCAGATTGGTCAGGCCGCCGGGAGCCAGGGCGCCTTTGGCACGAATCCGTTCGGCGATCTCATCCACCGCGGCAAACAATTCGGTGTACTGAAGCTCGAACGCGTTGTGCAGCGAAAAGAAGCCGGGACCGCGGACATTCCAATGACAAAGGTGCGTTTGACCAATCAACGCGTACGAATCGGCAACGACCTGTCGCAACGCATCAACAACAGAAGAACTCATTTGGGTTTCCTTCACGAAAAACTGGTAAAGACGTCTGTATTATAGTGCCCTGCCAAGCCACACGGCGAACCCGTAACGCGCAACGCGATCCGAACGCATCCGTCGTGGTGGTCTCACAGCGACGATCGGTCGACCGTTCCCTCGCTGCGATCGACCCCATAGGCACCAAGTAAAGTAGTAACCCTCCCGTGTGCGGGAGGGTCGAGCGTAGCGAGGGGAGGGCTTCCGTGGCCCCGCACCCACCGATGCCCTGCCAGGGAGGGTGATTCAGGTTTCGATAGCCATGCTGAGCCGCTATCGTCGCTCAGTTCGGTGTCGAATGGTCAACAACAGCCGAATCGCTGACGCCCGTGATGTCTTGCAAGGCGGGGAATTTTGAACGCCACCGCCGTGCCGCTTCGAGATCGATTTCGGTGATGATGACTTGCTCTTGGTCAGAGGCTTCGAAGAGTGGAGTTCCCATGTGATCGAAGGCGCAGCTTCGGCCGTCGAACTTCAGCTTCGGTTCTTCGCCACAGCGATTGACTCCCACGACGGGCGCCAAATTCTCAATCGCCCGGGCTTGCAGCAGCCGCACCCAGTGCTCGCTGCGGACGGTCGGCCAGCAGGCGATCACGGTGATCAGTTCTGCGCCGCGGAGGATCGCCGGCCGAAAGATTTCGGGGAAGCGGAGGTCGTAGCAGATGAAGGGGGTGATCTTGACGCCCTGCCATTGAAACACGACCGGAGACGTGCCGGCGGTGTAATGGTTTGCTTCACCGGTAATCGAAAACGGATGCATTTTCTGATAGCGTGCCAACTGCGTCCCGTCGGGGGCGAAGACGACGCATTGATTACTCGAGCGACCATCGCTGACGGGGCTCGCCACGCCGCCCATCATGGTGACATCGTACTGTCTCGCCAGATCTCGCAGCAACGCTTCGCCTTCGCGGGCTTCGCTTTGGGCGGTCACGTCCACGTTCATGCTGAATCCCGTTTCAAACATCTCAGGGACGATCACCAGCGTGCCCGGCTGGATCGTGGCGGCGGAGAGCAAGTCGCGGAGGCGCTGGTGATTGGCGGCTTTGTCTTCCCAAGCCATGTTCAATTGGACGGCGGCAATCTGCATCGTTGGTAACCGGTTCAGGAAAGGAGTGTGGCGAGACCGTCGCGGAGGCGCCCCACGCCTTCGCTGACCGATTGCGGATCGAGTGCCCCATACGAAAGACGCAGGGTGCAGCTTTTCGACTCACCAAATGCACTGCCCGGCAACACGGCGACCCCGAATTGTCGAATCAGTTTTTCTACCAGTTCCATGTCGGACTGGTCAGTCTGCAATTGGAACAAGACATAGAACGCGCCCTGGGGAACGGCGAACTGAACTCGGTCGCCCAGCTCGGACAATGTTTCCAGCGTCGAATCACGGACAGCGGTCAATCCGGTGATTTGCTTTCGGCACCACTGCGAGCCGACTTGAAGCGCCGCTTCGGCGGCAACCTGGCAGATGATCGGGGGGCAGATCAAATTGGTGTCTTGGATCTTTTTGATTCCCACCAGCAGATGATTGGGGACGACCGAGTAGCCGATCCGCCAGCCCGCCATCCCATAGGCCTTGGAAAGTGAGAACAGCGAGATCGTGTGTTCGCTCGCGCCGATGGCCGAACCGGGCGAATAGTGTCGCACCCCGTCGTGAGTGAAGTACTCGTAGGCCTCGTCAGAAAGATGGTACAGCCCGCGGGCGGCACACATCAGGTTGATCTCCGCGAGAGCGTCTTTTGAATAAACCGCCCCCGTCGGATTGTTCGGCGAAACCGTGACAACGGCTTTGGTGCGTGGTGTGATCGCCTGCGTGATGGCATCGATGTCGGGTTGGTTTTCGCGATCGGTCGGAACGACGACGGGGCGGCAACCGGCGATCTCGATCGCCATGTGATGATTGAAGTAATACGGGCTCAACAAGATGATCTCATCACCGATCTCGGCGATCGCCAGGACGGCATTGAGGAATCCCATGTTGGAACCGGCCGTGCAGACGACCGACGATTGATCGGCGATCGGATCGATCTCGTTTTCGGCGATCAGTTTCTTTTCGATCGCTTCGATCAGCGGGTCATTCCCGGCGACCGGCCCGTAACGATCCAATCCGCGATCGGGCTGGGCGGATTCGGCGACCGCCCGAAACACTTCCTGCGGCGGCGGGTAGTGCACCACGCCCTGGCCCAGCGAAATGGTTCCGGGATGTTCGCTCGTCCATCGTCCCACGATCGGAATGACGGGGTCTTGTACCTGTTGAATTCGATTGGCGATCACGGCAGCTCAAGTCCTGAGTACGATCAATCCTTATCCGCTCGAAGCACCGAGACGAAGGCTTTTTGGGGAATGTTGACGCTGCCGAATTGCTTCATCTTCGCCTTGCCCTTCTTCTGCTTTTCGAGCAATTTCTTTTTGCGAGTCACGTCGCCGCCGTACAGTTTTGCGGTCACATCTTTTCGATACGGCTGGATCGTCGCTCGGGCGATGATCGTACCGCCGATCGCGCCCTGGATGGGGATCTTGAATTGGTGGCGTGGGATCGCTTCGGCAAGCTGCTCGCAATAATGCAGGGCGCGTGCTCGCGCCTTGTCGCGGTGAACCAGGTAGGCCAGCGCGTCGATCGGTTCTTTGTTGACCAGGATATCGACTTTCACGACATCGGTCTTTCGATACTCGATCTGTTCATAGTCAAACGATCCGTAGCCCCGCGTGATCATCTTGAGTTTGCCGTAGAAGTCGAACAGGACCTCGCCGAGCGGCATCTCGCTGGACACTTCGATTCGCCCCGCCGAGAGATAATTCATCGTCTGGCTTTCCGAGCGATGTTCTCGACACAATTCCATCACCGGTCCGACGAACTCTTCCGGGGTCAGGATCGATGCCTTGATGTAGGGTTCGGTTGCCGAATCGATAAGGCTCGGGTCGGGCCAATAAGACGGATTGTCGACGTCGATGGTCGATCCGTCCTTGAGCGTCAGGTTGTATTTGACCGACGGTGCGGAGATGACCAGGCCGATGTCAAATTCACGCTGCAAACGCTCTTGGATCACATCCAAGTGAAGCAGCCCGAGAAAGCCACAGCGGAATCCAAACCCGAGTGCGGCCGAGGAGTCTTTTTCGAAGGTCAGCGCCGCATCGTTGATCGCCAGTTTGTCGAGCGCCTTGGTCAAGTCCTGGTACTCATCGGTGCTCATCGGATAGACCGACGAAAAGACGACGGGTTTGGCCGGTTGGTAGCCCGGGATGGGTTCGCCGGCGGGACGATCGAGCAGCGTGATGGTGTCGCCGATCTCGATGTCTTGAACACTCTTCACGCCGGCGACGATGTAGCCGACTTCGCCGGCGGAAAGCTGTTTGCGGGGATTCAGTTTGAACTGGTTGTATCCCAGTTCGTCGACTTTGTAGTCACGACCCCCGTGCATGAAGTGAATCGTCTGTCCGGATTTCAACGTCCCGTCCATCACGCGGCACTGCAAGATGACTCCGCGGTACTTGTCGAAATGGGCGTCAAAAACCAACGCTTTCAGCGGCGCGTCGGGGTCACCCTTGGGCGGCGGCAGATGCTCGACGATACCCGCCAAGACGTCATCGATGCCTTGGCCGGTCTTGGCCGACACCGGGATCGCCGCAAACGGGTCGAGCCCCAAGTCGGCGTCGATCTCCTCGCGGACGCGGTCGACATCCGCCGCCGGCAGATCGATCTTGTTGATCACCGGCAGCAGTTCTAGATCGTATTCCATGGCCAGATAAAGGTTGGCCACCGTTTGCGCTTCGACGCCCTGCGACGCATCGACGACCATCAATGCCCCCTCGCAAGCCATCAACGATCGCCGGACCTCATGTGAAAAATCCACGTGGCCGGGCGTGTCGATCAGGTTCAGCTGATACTCCTGACCGTCCGGCGCGATGTAGGCGAGTGTGATCGTGTTGCTCTTGATCGTGATGCCACGTTCCCGCTCGATATCCATCGAGTCCAGCATCTGGTCGTGGAACTCACGCTGGGTGACGCCGCCGCAAGCCTGGATCAAGCGGTCGGCCAAAGTCGACTTTCCGTGATCGATATGGGCGATGATGCAGAAGTTCCGAATTTGTTTCATGCGCCGGGGTCTTGCGACAAAGAAGCGAGAGTAACGTTCACGCTTTAGATCCTAGTGGATCGGGGCGACAACCAACAGGGATTCGACGCCGGGGTTGCCGTGGAAGAAGTTAGCGGACCGGCGCGAGCTGCCTGTCGATTTAAGCCCGCATGCGTCAGTTCGCCTTGATCCAATCGACCGTCCAGTGACGATCGCTGGTCATCCGGACCGCTTCGGAGGGGACACCAAAACCGGCCAGAATGTCCACGGCCTCGTCGACGGTCAACGCCGCGTGCAGGGATTGTCGCAGCAATTGCCGGCCGTAGTCGGATTCCCCGGCCGCGTGCAGATCGACCAACCCCTCGACCTCGGCTTCGCTGGCCGGTCGGGCAAGATCACGTAGAAACAAACGTCCACCCGGTGCCAGGATGCGGATCGCCTGGGCTATCACCCGCTCCGGTTCGGCGACGTGGTGCAGCATCGTGTTGGAAATCACGGTGTCGGCGGCATCGTCTTGGAACCCGTCGAGCACCTTGCAATCGGCGTGTTCCAAGAACACCCGTCCGGTGACCGAGCCGAGTTCGATCTCGATCCGGGCGGCTTCCAGCATTTCGACCGAACAATCGACCCCCAGAACCTCAATTTCACTGAGACGCTGGCACAGTAAAACGGGGATGGCCGCCGTCCCACAGCCCAGATCAACGACTTTGGGGCCGACCGTACCACCGCCGATCAAATCGTCGACAAAGGCGCCGTTGACACCCTCGTGATCCATTTGCTGGTACTCTTGAACCTCCGATTCGTCATCCATGGGCTCTGGTTCGAGTGTTCGAACCAGGGACGGCCGTCCGGGCTGCTGGGGGGTGTTCAACGTGTCTCCTCGCGCGGAAAAACTGCATTTTGAGGGTAAAGCTACGTGACTTTACGCGTTGCATAAGGTTACAGAAATTACCCTGCCGTAAAAATCCGTGTAACAGTCACCATTTTCGCTGGTTCATGGACTACAACGATCGTTGGCGCAAAACCGCCTAGACCGATTTCACGGGATAACTAGCCTAGGGCGGCGAAGGGGATTGTGCCTGCAGGGGTTGTGCCTGCTGGCTCGCCCCGCTCGATCGATCGACTGAAGTAACCAAGAGTAGACAACCTGGACCAAGGCGCCACGGGATGAGCGCCGTCGATAACACGTATTCCGCCACATCGCCGCTCATGGACGAGGACGCTGTGACACGAGCTTGGACCCTGCTGTGCTAGCCGCGCTGATCAATCGCTTGCAGTCACGAAACTCCATCCTTCGGGATGGTGATTCGTTGCTGCTGACTCGAACGGAATTCAACCGCGAAGTGGCGCGCGAACGCATCCGTGCGACGCGACGATCGATTCCGTTTTGCATTGTCACCATCGACGTTGCGGGCGGACGGCAACTGCAAGTGCGTCGGCGGGCTTTGATTCGCATCTTGCACCGAAACGTTCGCCTGACCGACCAGAAAGCCGAACTGGGAAACAATCGATTTGCCGTCTTGCTGGTCGATACACCCGAAATGGGCGGGCGATCCGTTTTGGATCGACTTGCCGGCTTATGCGAGACGCGGAAGATCGATGCGACGCTTTCATTGCGCGTGCATGATCCCGAAGGCTTTGACCCCGATCGCGATGTCGACCTGCCCAGCGGCGCCGGCAAACGACGCCGCGATGATGCCCCGGAATCCAGCTGGCTGCGTGTCGATCGAAGCTCGAGCGACGCACTCGGACTGGCCGTCCAGCAGCGTCCCGCCGTCATCGCTGAGACGCCACGCTCCCCAGAGGTCACTTCTCGCGACGAGGACGCAACGGTAGCGGCAACGGCAACCGGTACGGCACGCAGTTTGGCGCACACTTCGAAGCACAGCTCCTTTGTGACCTGCGAAGCTCTTCTCAGCGACCGACCGCTGACCAGGCGTTTGACCAAGCGTGCGATTGATCTTGCCGGGGCATCGATCGGCCTGGTCCTGGTCAGCCCGGTGTTGGTCGTGGCAGCCCTGGCGGTCAAGCTGACCAGTCCCGGACCGGCATTTTTCAAACAGACCCGTGAGGGAATGGGGGGAAAGCCGTTTACGATTTACAAAATGCGAACGATGGTGGTGGACGCCGAGAGCAAACAATCGGCGCTTCGTCAGAAAAGCCACCGTGACGGGCCGGCGTTTAAGATCAAGCACGATCCCCGCGTCACACCGATCGGGCACCTGTTGAGAAAGACGTGCATCGACGAGTTGCCCCAGTTCATCAACGTGCTGCGCGGTGACATGTCGCTCGTCGGACCGCGGCCACTGCCCTGGCATGAAAGTCGCGCCTGCAATCACTGGCAACGCCGCCGTTTAGACGTGCCGCCGGGCATGACGTGTTATTGGCAAGTCGACAAGGCCGCGGCGGAGACGTTCGATGACTGGATGCGGATGGACTTGCAGTACGTCGACCGCAACGATCTGTGGCGCGACCTGCGGCTGATCGCTCGCACCGCGTTGGTGCCATTGACCGGACGCGGGGGTGAGTAGCTCCATCGGTACCGCGGCGCGATGAGGCGCTCGAGCGGAAAACACGCATGAACGCATCTGTTAAAAAAGACGCACGCCCCCCGGCCAGCCTATCGGTCGACTTCGACAACAAGTGGGCCTACCTCCGTGCCGCCGGCCGCCAAGACTGGGAATCGGCGTCCAGCTACCTGCCGATGGCCGCCGAGCGGATGGTGAGCCTGCTCGGTGAACTCGAGTTGCCGGTGACCGTGTTTGTTGTCGGCCGCGACCTGCGCTGTGAGCGCGACGCCGAGGCAATCGATTCGTTCAAGACACTGGAATCGGTGGAGTTCGCGAATCACTCGATGAATCATCTGCCGTGGATGCACACCATGGATCGCGAAGAAATTTTCGCGGAAATCGCTGGAACGCATCAGGCCATCGCGTCCTCGCTCGGTGTTCAGCCACGGGGGTTTCGCGGACCGGGATTCTCGTGTCCCGAGGAAGTCCTCCGCGTGTTGGCGAAGCTGGATTACGCCTACGACGCTTCCGTTTTCCCGACATCGGTCGCGCCGATCGCCCGAGCCGTCTTCCTGGCCCGAACCAAGCTCAAGGGCGAGCAAAAAGAAAAAGCCAAGCAGCTCTATGGCGGATTCGCCGCGATGCGGAATCCGAATCGCCCCTTCTGTCGTACGGTCGAAGCGAGTCGGTTGTGGGAGATTCCGGTGACGGTGATGCCGTTGACCCGCACGCCGATTCACTTCAGCTACTTCCTGTTCTTGGCCGGCGTTTCGAAGCTGGCGGCCAAATCCTACCTCCGCAGCGCGTTGCGGTTGTGCCGATGGACGGGCACGACGCCTTCGTTGTTGCTGCATCCACCCGATGTTCTGGGCTGTGAAGACGATCCCGACATGGCCTACCTCCCCGGAATGAAAATGCCACGGGCGGAAAAGCTCGAACTGGTTCGCTGGGCACTGCAACGCTACGGTCGAACCTTCAACGTGCAAACCATGATCCAACAAGTGCGCTCGCTCAACGCCGAGGCGGAAGCGTGTCGCACACGAATGGCACCAGCGTAAGCGTTGGTGTGAAGGCTTTAGCCGCCCACTGTCGCTGCGTCGCAGCGACCGGGAATCGCCTAAAGGCTAGACACCAACGTCCTCACTAAAAGGTGCCGGACACCTATTTCCAACCCATCCTGAATCAAATTGATCGACCTCGGAAAGCGAAACGTTCTCGGCATCGGTGTCAACGCGATCGATTATGAATCGGCCGTTGCCAGGGTGATCGATGCGGCCTTGGGCCGGCAAGCGATGTCGGTCACCGCGCTGGCGGTGCACGGTGTGATGACGGGGGTGACCGATCCCGAACATCAATATCGGCTCAATCAATTTGATCTGGTCTGCCCCGACGGCCAGCCGGTTCGTTGGGCGTTGAATCTGTTGCACGACTGCAAGCTGGACGACCGGGTGTACGGCCCTGATTTGACGCTCAAGCTTTGTCAGGCGGCCGCGCAACAATCCGTTCCGGTGTTTCTGTTCGGGTCGACCGACGAAGTCCTGGCACGGTTTTCCGACTCGCTGTGCCGGCAGTTTCCCGAGCTGCGGATCGCCGGCACACGCAGCAGTCGTTTTCGCACGCTGTCGCAACTCGAGCGCGACGAGTTGGCCGAGGAAATTAATTCCAGCGGCGCGGGGATCTGCTTCGTCGGCCTGGGCTGTCCCCGGCAGGAGGTGTTCGCCTATGAAATGCGTGATCGCCTGAGCATGCCGCTGGTTGCCGTCGGGGCCGCGTTTGCTTTCCACGCCGGAATGCTGGCCCAGGCGCCGCCGTGGATGCAACGCCACGGTCTGGAATGGCTGTTTCGACTGGCGCACGAACCGAAGCGATTGTTCAAACGCTATCTGACGACCAACCCGGCATTCTTGGCGCGACTTGCGCTCCAGAAGCTCGGGCTGATGCACCGTCATCGAGATCAAGGGCGGCCGCCGCAGCACGACTTGCTTTTCGGCTGAAGGGCCCGTGGGCTGACGTCGATCGATTGATAGAATCTAGCGGCCCCGACGTCCGAATCCGATTACCCCCGCTGACCATGAACGATTCCTTTGATCCCTTCAGCGATGTCGCATCGTTGCAACTGGCCGTGACCGATTCCTTTTGCGAATTGGCCGAGCAAACGGTCAAGCAGAACGGCGTCTTTCGCGTTTCCCTGTCGGGCGGCTCTACCCCGCGCCGCGTCTATGAAATGCTGAGCGAGCGTCAGCTTCCTTGGGATCAAATCCATTGGTTTTGGGGAGACGAACGCAATGTGCCGCACGACCATGCCGACAGCAATTTCCGCATGGTGCACACCGCGTTGCTGAGTAAGGTGGACATCCCGGCGGCGAACATTCATGCCGTCCCGGTGAATGTCGATGCACCGGCCGAAGCAGCGGAACAGTACGAGCAAACGCTTCGTGACCACTTCGACGAGCCGTTTCCGGCTTGGGATCTGATGCTGTTGGGCATGGGCGATGACGCCCACACCGCGTCGTTGTTTCCCGACACGCTGGCGCTGGGCGAACAGAACCGCTGGTTTGTCGAGAATTGGGTGCCGAAGTTTGACGGCTTTCGGTACACGCTGACGTTTCCGGCGATTGAATCGGCGCGAAACATCTGGATGATGACCGCCGGCGAAGCGAAGCAGCAGGCCCTGAAGCAGGTTCTGTCAGGCGAAACCGATCTGAATCGCTATCCGTCGCAGCGGATCAAACCGACGCGATGGTTCGTCGATGCCGCGGCGTGCGGCGCGGCGTAGGGAAGACTCGGGGCGGGCAATGTCATCCAGATGCATCCCTCGTCTGCCGCGTCGTGCCCCATCAGAGCGTTGTCGGGTCGCGTGAGCGTCCCCGAAGGCCTGGGCTGCGAGCCCAGTGCGGTGTCGATGAGAGAGTTGGGGCCCGTAGGCTCGCGCCAAACGGCTGATCGCCGTTTGACATCAGCCAGTTCGAGCCAGCGCGAGCAGGCTCGTCACTGGGTATTCACTAAGCGGTATTGGGCTAACCGCTAATAGCTAACCGCTAATAGCTAACCGCTAATAGCTAACCGCTAA
>NZ_JBFHKV010000055.1:0-16000 GCF_041595215.1 Stieleria sp.
GATGACAGGGTGCCAGAAATCCGTGGGTTCGCGCTGCCATCCGTGGTATTATTTTCGATGGTTGACCCGGTCAACTGCCGGGGTACCCATCAAAGTTCATCGTCACCGTTCATGACGGCGTCTTTGATCGCTTGGACCAGTCGCGCGCGGCCGAGTCGGGCCAACGCGTTGGCGTCGACATGGATTCCCATCGATTCGGCCAAACGACTGGCCAGATCCACATCGCGGACGCCGTGGTATTGGTTGGTCACACCGGCCTCGGTGTAGATCGTTTGATGATCGGACTGGAACCCCGATTCATAAGCATCCGAGAGCTGCTGGATCCAGCTTTCGGGGATCCGCCGCGCCCGACAATGCTCGACGCTCCAAATGTCATCGCCGGTGCATTCGGCGAGCAATGATAGCAAGCGATGGCGTGGCACAACGTTCATTGGTCGTCCAGCAATCGATCAATCTGGGCGGCGAGAATAAAATCGTTTTCGCTCAGGCCACCGATCGCATGGGTCGTCAGCACGATTTCCAAATGCCGATAGCCGGTCAGGTGCAGATCGGGATGATGCTGCTCGCGCTCGGCGATTTCGCAGATCTGATTGATTCGCTCGACGGCTTTGGCAAAGGTTTTGCAGTTCAGCTTGCGGCGGATCTGATTGGCATCTGAATCGATGGACCAATTCGGCGTCGCTCGTGCAAACTCGGCGGCTTGGTCGGGCGTCAGCTTCGGTACCCCGCCTTCGCAGGGGACACATTTCGAATTGGCCAGGGTTTCGGCGGTCGGGGTGTTGGAATCGGACATGGTTCGATGGCGTGATGGAAACGGGACTGGTGACCTGGTCCACTACCATCAAGTTTAGCGGGGCCAAAGCACTCACAGCCACCACCCGGGTGCGTTTCCCACGCCCGGTTTTCCGGCCCGGCGACTTGAGTCAAAAAGTCGATCTGGCGGCGGTTTTGCGAAAAGACTAGGTTGCCAGTCAACCGCGTTCTGCGACCTCTCTTGGGAGCGATCGCGGGATCCGGATCGGGGGGAACGGATCAGCCTACTCTTCTCTCTATCAACACGAAGGATCGTGACGATGTCCAGTGGCGAAAAAACTCCGAAATCAGGTTTTCAGAAACGATCAAAGACGCAGCGAGCGGTGCAGCCGGCACCGCCGGCCCCGATCAAGCTCGAAACCGAGTCACCGCGATTTCTGATCAGCCGAATGAGTGCGATTGGCGACACGATCTTGACCTTGCCGGTGGCCTGTGCGCTGCGGGATCGGTTTCCCAACGCCAAGATTTCCTGGATCGTGGAAGAGAAATCGGCGCCGGTCGTTCGTCGGCATCCCGCCGTGGATGAGTTGATCGTCCTGCCGCGGGGGTGGTTCACCTCGCCGAGTCGGATCCGCGATGCCCGTCGACAGCTGCGGGCGCTCGAGTGTGATGTTTCGATCGATTGCCAGGGGATGACCAAATCGAGTTTGGCGTGTTATCTGTCCGGCGCGGCACATCGGATTGGTTACGCGGGAAAACATGCGCGCGAGTTGAGTCGATGGTTTTCCAATGTTCAGGTCAATCCGGTCTTTCATCATTTGACCGACCGCTCGTTGGAGTTGTTGATTCCTCTGGGCATTCATTCGCCTTCGGTGCGTTGGGATTTGCCGATCGCGGGACCGGCCCAGGTGTGGGCGCGACGCTATCGCAACACGATTCCTTCGCAGCGGATCGCGATTCTTAATCCCGGAGCGACGTGGCACAGCAAACGCTGGTTGCCGGAACGATTTGGCGCGACGGCACGTTATCTGTACGACCGATACGGTTACACGAGCATCGCCGTGTGGGGCACACCGTTTGATCGTGCGATGGCATCGGACATCGTTTCGACGAGTAACGGAACCGCGATTCTCGCCCCCGAAACCGATCTTCAGCATTTGGCGGCGATGATCCAGACGGCGGACCTGTTCATCAGCAACGACACCGGTCCGTTGCACATGTCGGTGGCGGTCGGCACCAAGACGATCGGTCTGTACGGTGCAACCCGGCCGGGCGACAGCGGCCCCTATGGCCAAACGGCGATTCAAGTCGCTTATGAATCGGGTTCGGCTCGGCAACGCCGCAGCGCGTCCAATGCGGCGATGTGCGCGATCGGTGTGGAGCACGTCTGCCAAGCG
Source organism: Stieleria sp. (assembly GCF_041595215.1). NCBI lineage: Bacteria > Pseudomonadati > Planctomycetota > Planctomycetia > Pirellulales > Pirellulaceae > Stieleria > Stieleria sp. Next base: position 2,151 of record NZ_JBFHKV010000055.1, read on the forward strand.
GTGGACGAAATCGAGCACCAGCGGCAACTGTTGGTCGCCGCCTGATGACGTCCTCTTCGATCGATCCCAGCAGCCGCGACGAATCGACCAGCGTGCAAGCCCTCCGCGACTTGGTGGAACACTTTGTCGCCCAGCGCGATTGGCACTCGTTTCACAACCCCAAGAACCTGGCGATGTCCTTGGGGATTGAAACCGGAGAGCTGATGGAGCACTTCCAGTGGTTGACGCTGGAGGAAGCCGCTGCGGTGCAGCAAGACGCGGCCAAGAAGCACGATGTCGGCGAAGAGTTGGCCGATTGCCTGGCGTATGTCTTGGCGATCGCCAACACGATGGAGATCGATCTCAGTTCGACACTGGCGAAGAAGATGATTCGCAACGCCGAGAAGTATCCGCCGCCCTAACCGAGCATCCAGGCGGCCTTGTAGCGAAGGCCGAGGTTGAGAATCCGCTGCATCAACATGGAATACTCGATGCCGGCCGTCTCGGCGGACTCGGCAAAGTCTTCGCCGTATTCCAGGTTCGGATTGGCGTTGGCCTCGAGCACGTGGATTTCACCGGAGTTGCTCAGCCGCAGATCCATGCGGGCGTAGCCACTCATGTTGAGGGCACGGTAAACGCGTTTGCAGATCTTTTGGATTTTTTCGCCCATTTCACCGCCCAGGTCGACCGCTTCGTGGGTGGTGATGCCGTGTTTCTCTTGATACTTGCGATTCCACTTGACCTGGCTGGTGGCGATGCGGGCGGTCTCGGCGGGCATTTGGCCGAAGTCCATTTCCCAGGGGGGAAACGTCTGCAGCCGCTGATTGCCGATCACGCCGACGTAGATCTCGCGGCCTTCGATGTACTGTTCGACCATCGCGTCGTCGCGGGTGTGCTCGTGGACGAAGGCGACGCGTTCGAGCAGCTGTTCGTCGTTTTGCACGATGGAGGCTTGCGAGATTCCGAACGACGCGTCTTCGGAGACCGATTTGACGAACAGCGGGAATTCGAGCTTCTTGGGACGGTGGATCGTGCGTCCGAACGGGAACACGGTGAAACGCGGGGTCTGGATGCGGTGGTAGGTGAGAATTTTTTTGCTCAGCGCTTTGTCTTTGCTCAGCAACAATCCGCGGGGGTTGCAACCGGTGTAGGGTTGCTGCATCAGTTCCAGGTAGCTGATGACGGCAAAATCGTAGGTCACCACGCCGTGGAATTCTTCCAGCAGCATGAAGGTGATGTGCGGCTTGAATTCGGTCAGCGCGTTACGGATCGGCGACAGGTCATCGTAGACGCCCAGCGGCAGCACCTCGTGCCCCAACAGTCGCAGGGTGTCACAGACATCGAATTCCGCTTTCCAGGCGTCGAGTTCTTTCTCTGGGATACCTTCGAGGGTCAGGGGGGGAACATGCCCGGTGCGGACCAGCACCAATACACGTAGCTTGCTCACATCATTACCCGTCTATGACCCGAATTGAGATAATTGCTCGTCCGCAGGGCCACCAAGATCATCGCGTCACGTTTGCACGTCTCGGGTGTCGTCCCCAGCCTTAACTCTAACTCTCGACACCTTTCAATCATTTCCTGCAGGACTTGATCGACCATATACGAATAGGCGCCGGTCCAATTCGCGACGACCCTCCGAATCTCCCCACGCCAACGCGACAGCAGGGCGGCGGCGGTGGGGTTACGCCGATGACTCCGGTCGCACGAAAAGAGCTTGCGAAGATCTTTGTCGAAGACGTTCGGATAATTCATGCCGTAGTACTCGCGTTTGCGCTGGTAGTGCGTACGCAAGGTGCGGCGTATTTGCGACACGGGATCGACCCGCTGCTTGGTTTGAACCACTGCGGGTTTCCCCCCCAGACTGCTCATCAGCTCGTCGATGAAGCACAGTTTCTTGAGCGCCGGCCAGTTGCGATAACGCGCTTTCCAGCGTGACTTGGGCGGCAACCAGACGGCAAAGGTCTCCGCAAAATCCTCCAGCGGATGAGCCTGAGCGTACCACATGTCCAAATGCAGGACGTACTCACGGGACTGCGGTTTGGGGCTGTAAAATTCCGGATAGGGGTCTGAGGACCTGCCGAACAGCTCTCGATAGCGGGCTTTGCGGCGAATCTGAAACGCCGTGTCGATCGCGTGCCCGGCCTCGTGCCGCAAGATTTTCATGCACCAGCTCTTGGTCCCACCTTCGACCTCGAGCAACTGCTTGCGTTCCAAACGGATCAGCCGGGGGTGTGCCAAATAGAACGGGATCGCGATGCCTGGGATGCCATCGGGAGAAAACCAATCGTCGCTGAGCCAGAAGTGCGGGCGAAACTTCAGTCCCCGCTCGGCCAATTCGCTGTTCAATTGATCGATCCGGGCTTCCAAAGGCGTACCGACAATGGAAAGCTGTAGATCGCAGATCCGCATGTCCAACAATTGGTCGTCCGAGAGTGACGACAGGTCGAGCGTTCTCCGTGCCATGGTTGTTGCGGTTGGGTCGTGAAATGGAAGTCCGATCGATGATCTTGGCGAGCCGCGATTGACTGCCCGCATCCGTGCATCCGACGTTACATGATGTCCTTATCCCAAAACAATACGTTACCGATACCAGGCGACGAGTCTAACGCCCAATCGCTGTCGAAACAAACGACCTGTTGCGCGCTGTTGACCGGTGCCGGTCGATCGGCAATCGCCGTCATCGCATTGTGGGGTGAACGTGCCGAGGCGTGTGTCACGCATTTCTTTCGCTGCAACCGATCGCGGGCGATGGATGTCGGCCAAGTACGCTATGGCGTCTGGGCAGGCGGGTCTGCGGACACAGCTTCGCCGGCAGACTCCTCCTCAACAGAATGTGCCACGACGGCCGGCGAGTCGATCGTGGTGGTGCCGACCGCCCCACAACGCTACGAACTTCACTGTCACGGTGGAGAAGCCGCGATCGCTCGAATCCTGGATGATCTGTCCTCGATCGGTGTCCGCCGCGTCGCCCCGCATCCCCTGGACGGCGTCCCCTCGGCCGGACGACTACCGGTCAAGGATCCCGTGGATCAGCGTTTGATCGATGAGGCCTGTGCGGTGTTGTCCCAATGCACGACGGTGAAAACGGCTGCCATCGCGTTGGACCAAGTCCGCGGTGCGCTGTGTCAGTGGCGACAGCGGTCGATCCAGCTGCTCGGCGACGAGGCCCGACACGCGGCCGAAATCGCCGCGCAAGCGCAACACATCGCCGCTGCCGGCCGCATCGGACACCGCCTGACGCGTCCGTTTGATGTCGTGCTGGCCGGTCCCCCCAACGTCGGAAAGAGCAGTCTGATCAATGCGATGGTGGGTTACGATCGCAGCATCATCATGGATTTTGCCGGGACGACGCGCGATGTCCTGGATGCCGAAACCGTGTTCGACGGTTGGCCGCTGCGGCTGCGAGACACCGCGGGGTTGCACCGCAGCGACGACACGATCGAGAAGCAAGGCATCGATCGAGCGATGGAGGCGATCGCGACGGCGGACCTGGTCGCCCTGGTCACCGAGCCGGGATTGCAATGGGACCACACGCTGTTGGAGGCACTCGAACGCATCAACGCCTCCGTGCCGACAGTCAGGGTCATCAATAAATCAGACCTGTCACCGGTCGAGTCCGCTGAAGCGCCGGCCGATGCGTTGGCAACAGTTGCAACCACCGGAGCGGGCATCGGCAACCTGCTTCAAACCGTGGTCCAAATGCTGATCGATGATCTGCCGCCGCTCGGTCGTCCCGTCCCGATCAATCCACGTCAATGGGATTGGGTGACCGAGATCGCCAGACTGGGCGAGCAGCCCGAGCAGATGATCGCCTGTTTGCGACGCGGGGAGCCCCTCTAAGACGCGACGCAATCCTCCCCTCGCTGCGCTCGATCCTGCTGCCAGGGCATTGGTATCGACACAGCTTTTGCACGTCCGATCTGTTCAGAGTGGACGACTTCGGCCAACGGCCGTTCACATCCATAGCCTTGGGCAACGCCAAAGGTCCGCTGCCCCGAACGTGAACCTTATCACTCCCGCGGTCGACGAGCCTCTTCGAGCATTTCGACCATCTCGGCGGTGACCAATGTCGACGGCAAGGCGTAGCTGACGACTCGGCCGGCGCGGGCGATGTTGATACCGATGACGTGACCATGGCTATCCAACAGCGGACCGCCGCATTGGTTGGGGGCCAGCACGGTGTCGTGTTGGATGACGCTGTCAAAGCCGCTCAGTCGCATGTTCCGCGGCCCGTTGACCTTGGCGTCATTTTCCGACTCCATCAACAACGCCTTGTCGCTCATTTGGGCGTCCAACTCGAGCGTGTTCTCGCCCCGCATGATCGTTAATCGCACCACATCGCCGGGATACATTTTTTTCAGCGTGTTGACCGCCGACTCGGAGCCGAGCAATTGCAGTCCGTTGATTTTCAAAATCCGATCGCCGTCTTGTAGCCCGGCATTGTCGGCACCACTTTCCGGATGAACGCGGCGGACCATCGCGGGGCCCGTCTGTGCGTCGTAAAAGTTGACGCCCAAGAGCCCGTGGTGGGCGACGTAACGAGGCGGAACACCCAGCACGCCGATTCCGATCGTGAATCCGTCGCGTCCGGGTGAAATCAAGAAACTGCCTGTCGGAGGTTCCACCGTGCTGAAGGTCGCCGGTTTGATGTTCCAGCTGGCTTCATCACCGCCGTGAAGTTTCAACAGCGCCAGGTCATTGGATTTTTTTCGGGCCGCGACACGGGCGTCCACTTTCTCGCCGCTGGGCAATCGGACCGAAACCGGATCGCCGCCGCTCAGCTCACTTCGCTTGGTCAGGATGTAACCGTCTTCGGACACCACCGTTCCCAACGAGACAACCTGGCCGCCCGAATAGACCTGCACGACCGATTGTTCCACGGTTTCGGACAGGGGCCGAACCAGACGCATCATCGCACCGCTGTCGCGTGACGCGATGGATGTCCGGTACCGCCCGTGGCTCATCCAGTGGGGCGACGACTGGGCGTGAACCGCAGGCGTGAGCACGCTGCCCGAGAGGACCATCGACACCACCGCGGCCAACACCAAGGCGGATGGGCGACGATTTGAAAACCAGTCGATCGGTTGAGGAATCATGGCGGCCATCAATAAAGGAGACGAACGTATTTTAAAGGATTTCAAAATTCAAGCCAACGTGAACATGCCAACGTGAACCGTTCGGACGCGCAATCGGGGTTTGCCCATCAGGGTTTTCCACTCGGGGCCGTGACTCGGGGCCGTGACTCGGGGGCTGCATCATCCCGACCTGCCGATTTCGATCACCAATCGCACGGTGTCGTTCCCCCGCTGGACCAAAACTGGGACGCGTTCGCCCGGCATGGTGTCAGCGACGGCATCGACGAGTGATTGAAAATCCGTGATCGGCTGGCGACCGAATTTGATCACGACGTCGCCGGCCATCATCCCGCCGGCTTCGGCTGCCATGCCAGGCTTGACCGCGATGATTTCAGCGGTCTTGGTGGAGCGGTTCCCGGAGACGCCGAGGGTGGGTTTGAAATTCGGCAAGAACCCCCAGGCCTCGCCGAGCGCCATGCGGTCCCAGGATTTGTCGTAGTGGTCGATCGGCACATGCAGGTTGTCGGCGACGTCATTGCCGATCCGGCTGTGGACGGCGATCAGTTGGCCGGCGAAATTAAACAGCGGGCCGCCGCTGTCACCACCGATCAGGGCGCAGTCGGTGCGGATCACGTCGGGGCTGACTTCCAGCAATCTGCCGACGCGGATCACGGCGCCACGGGACGGATCGTAACCGCCGGGATGGCCCATCGCGATGCACCACATGCCCGGCACCAGGTTGTCGCTCGTGCCAAGGCTGGCGTGGGGCCAGGGTTTGCCACCGTTTTGGTCGGGATCGATTTTGATCAGTCCGGCGTCCACCTCTCGGTTCATCCCCAGCGTGGTCGCGGAAACCTGGCGTCCGTCGGACAGCGTGATGATCGCCCGCCGTTGGGGTCGCATGGCGACATGGGCGGCCGTGATGACGAAGCCACTATCGGAGACGATCACGCCACAGCCCTGGGCGGCGCCGATTTTGACACTGACGGTACACTTGCTCGCCCGCTCGGCCACGCGGCGTTGTTGTTTTTCCATCAACTGCAAGATTTCAAGCGATTCGGGGACGCCACCGCGGCGGTGAATCGGTTCCAGATCGATCGGCACCGAGACGTAGGTTCCCGCCGCGATTGCCGCCGTCTCTCGCGAATCGTTTTGCACGAACGCGTTTTCTTGGATCGATGGCGAATTGCGCTCGCCAGCGGAGGCATCGTCGGCGTGGGCGGGGACGCCAGACAGCAGGGCGGCCAGCAGCATCCAGGCCAGCCCGGAGAACGAACCACGGACAGAACAACGACCGACAGAACAACGACCGACAGAACAACGACCGGCTAAATCAGCCCCCGCCCCCGCGATCCGATTGGTTTGACCAGCCTGGTTCAAAACACACTCCCTGTCATAAAAAGCCCGGTTGAAAGTCACGCCACCCATTGTAGCCTCAACCCCACCATTTTGAAAAAGTCGCGGAAAAAGCCGGAATGAACGACAATACAGATGTTTTAGTGGTCGGTGCAGGCTACTTAGGACGAACCGTGGCCCAACTGTCCGCGGCGTCGGGTGCGAAAGTTTACGCGACGACGCGCTCTAAAAACCGCTTCGCCAGCTTGGCCGACAACGGATTTCACCCGATCCGTTTTGATTGGACCGATCAGGCAACTTATAGAAATCTCCCTTTGCCGCAGCTGTCCGCCGCCGCGCGCGTGCTGGTCGCGGTCAGCTACGACCGCAACGGCCCGCTGGGACGCTACGAGTCCCAGGTCGGGGGGCTGAGAAACCTGCTCCATGTTTTGCCGACCGACGTGCGACTTTGTTACATCAGCACGACGGGCGTTTATCACCAAACCGACGGCCGCTGGGTGGATGAAACATCACCCACGCACCCCAATCGCCTGGGCGGACGCGTCCATTTGCAGGCCGAGGGCTTGCTGCACGCCCAGCGCCCGGCGGCACCGTGGACCGTGTTGCGATTGGCGGGGATCTACGGTCCCGGTCGAGTGCCCCGCGCCGCCGATGTCGTCGCCGGTCGACCGATCGCATCGCCCGAAACGGGGTTTTTGAATTTGATCCACGTCCGAGACGCGGCCCGAGCCGTGCTGGCGGCTTGGCAAACGATGTCCGTTCCGCCGCAGCGGGTTTCCATCGGGATGCAATCGCGGTTGTACGTCGTCGCCGACGACGCGCCGGTCGTGCGAGGCGATTTTTATCGCGAAATCGCCCGACAATGCGGTGCCCCGCCGCCTCGTTTTGTCCCCCCCGCGGCCGACGCGCCGGTTCGCATGCGCAGTGACAGCAACAAACGCGTATGGAATCGAAAGTTACGGCGTGAGCTATTACCGGGGTTGGACTTTCCAGACTATCGCAGCGGGCTGGCGGATGTCTTGCAAGCCCCCATAGAATGACGCCCCAACGAATTCAGAGCACCACACCGAACGCATGATCCAGCGCACCCCCCTCTTCCCCGGCATCCTCGAGTTGAACTTTCAAGCTCGTGAAGTGCTCGGTTGCAATGTCTACCTGATCTACGACGAGGACGAATGGGCACTCGTTGACATCGGCTACGAAGAAACCGTCGACGATTTTGTCGAAATCATTCGCAAGCTCGATTTCCCCTTGTCCCGTTGCAAAACCCTGATCGCAACCCACGCCGACGTCGATCACATCCAGGGGCTGGCCAAGCTCAAGTCGCTGTTGAAGACCAGCGTGACGGCCCATCCCAACGCGGTGCGGCCGTTGGCCGAAGGCGACACGCTGTGGACGCTCGCCGAAATCGAAGCCCAAAACCTGAAACTGGACATGCCCAAGGTCGACGTCGAACACCAAGTGAATGACGGCGACGTGATCAAGATCGGCAATCTGGAAGTCGAAGTCTGGCACACGCCGGGCCATACCAACAGCCAACTCGCCTTCCGCATCGGCGACGTGCTGCTGAGCGGTGATAACATCTACCGCGACGGATGCATCGGCGCGATCGACGCACACCACGGCAGCGACATCAAGGCGTTCCTGCAATCGCTGCGACGGATCCGCGATAGCGACGTCAAGTGGTTGGCACCGAGCCACGGCCCGATCTTTGCCAACAACAAGGACTTCATGAACAAGACCATCGATCGCGTCAGCGGTTATTTGAAGATGGCCGATTTCGGAACCCTGGCCGAGTCTTGGCCGTTGATGGACGAATGGGACGAAGAAGTCGCCGCAGGCAAGCTGCCCGAAGGGCTGGGATAGCCCGGTCGGTCTGGAGGTGTTAGCGAAACGGCGCGAGCCGTCCGGTTTCAGCGTTGCCAACGAGTGGACAGACCGGAGGGCTCGCGCCCTACCGCTATAAAATGCTTCACAGCGTTGCCCTTCGGGGTCGCATCCGATGGGTGACCGGATGTCCGGAGGTGTCGCTGCGCTCACCTCCGGCTACTGGCTCTGACCCCGTCGGGGTCATGGCAGGGAGCGTCGGAGTGACCGCCGGCATGCACAGCATGCCCTACTTGCTACTTGCTAACCGCTAATTGCTAATCGCTAACTGCTAATCGCTAACTGCTAATCGCTAATCGCCGGAACTCAAAAACCGTTTTCCCCGGCTCGGCGCGTTCGACGATTCCGTCAATCGTGCCGATTTGTGCACAACGTTCAAGATCCGCCTCGTACCCGGCCTCCATCAAGTTGCGTCCGCCCAGGGAGTGGCGCAGCGACTGTTGCAGCGGTCGCGTGTTTCCGTCGGCCTGTCGCCAAGCGCTCCAGGCGATGCGTGCCGAGTCATCGATGTGACCGGACGGCTCGGAACCATCCGACTCGGGCGGAGCCAATCGGTCGATGATCGCACCGGCCAACAGGACGTCTTCGAAACTGATCTGACCATTGGTCCCCGCGCAGACGATTTGCAAGTGCGGTTCGGACCGCACGGCGGCCAGGGTGGCGTCGAGGTTCAAGAACGAGGCGGCCAACAAGCGGCGCGATCGCATGGCCGCATGAATCGCTCGGGTGCCGTTGGTGGTCGTCAACACGAGGTCGCGGTCCGCCACTCGCTCGGGCGTGTATTCGGCCGGCGAGTTGCCCAGATCAAACCCATCGATCGGTTTGCAATGCCGTTCGCCGCACAGCAGCGGACGGATCGCGGCCTGATCAGCGAACTGGGCGGCTGCGTGAATGTTTTCGCACGTGATCATTCGGCGGACGCCCGACTGGCCGGCGGTCGCCATGACGCTGGTCGCGCGCAGCACGTCGATGATGATCGAACAGGCCTGGTGCAAATCGCACTCCGGCGACAGTTCCGACGGCGTCAACGAGACAGAGATCGATTGATTCATTAAACCATCCGCATGGATTTCCAGCGGCCTCCGAGGAATCGTGTGGTCATGGTGATTGCCAGCGCCCAAATCCAGATCGTGATCACCCACCACCACCACGTCAGCGAGGAGCGGCCGGGATCAAACGCGATTCCGGCGGTGATCGAAAGCGCGCTCGTCGCCGCACCGGCGGCGAGCACAAACCAGGTGTCACCGGCACCCTTGAGCGCCGCACTGAAGATCAATTGGACCGCGTCGACCAGGACGTACGAGGCGACAAAGCCCAACAGCCCGCCGGCCAGCGCGATCGCCTGGCGGGAGTTTTCATCGGGCGTTCCCAAGGCGTACAGCGAGAGCATCCAATCGCCGACGACCAGGTAGGCGATCGCCCAAAACGCCGAATAGACCAAGGCCACCAGCAGCGATGCCAGTGACGTGCGGACGGCAAAGGCCGGACCATTTTGCAGCAGATGCCGTCCGACCAGCACCGACGCGGCGATCGCGATGCCGACCAGCGGAATGAACGCGATCATGTTGAAATTGATCGCCATCGTGGTCGCGCGAAGTGGCACGTCGCCGAGCTGGCCGATTTTCAAGATGATGATCGTGAACGCGCCGGCTTCGGTCAGGTACATCAATCCACTGGGCAGGCTGTAGTACAGGAAATTGCGCAACATCGGAAAATCAATCACCAAGCCACGTCGCATCCCATAACGACTTTCCAACGCCGGTCGGCTGAGCAGCCACGCGTAGCAAACGACTTTGAACCAGAACGCGATCACGCTGCCGACCGCCGCTCCGGTAATGCCCCACGCCGGAAACCCCGCCCAACCAAAAATCAACACCACGTCCAAGACGACATTGAGCAATCCGCTGGCGACCGAGACCCACATGATCACCGAGGTGCGTTCGGTGCCGCTGAAAAAACCGCTCAACGCCGACTCGATCACCAACCCCAATGCCCCCAGCATCAACCAGCGCATGTAGCTCGTTTCGGCGGCAATCAACTCGTCCGGTTGCCCCGTCCAGCGGAACAGTGACTCGGCGGCCAGGAAGGCGGCGATAAAAAATGGGACGGTCATCAAGGCCAACCAGATCGATTGCCAGAGCAGACGCCCGACCTTGTCCGGTTCCCCGTTTCCGATCAGTTGACCGATCACGGCGCCCGTCATCGCGGCGGCCCCGATCGGCACACAGACCACCACCCAAAACAGATTGCCGCCGGCCATCGAGGCACTCATCGACATGCCGTCATAAAACATCAACAGGGTGCGATCGGCAAACAGCACGATGGACATCATGCCCGCGCTGACCATCAACGGAATCGCGACGCGCAGCACTTCGGCGGCCGCTTCTGCCAGATTGGTCGGCACAGGCAGGGCGTGGACGGTCTCCGCTGGCTGTGACAGGTCGTGACGCCCGCCAGAGATTTCCGACATCGGGTCTTACGCAAATCGGTCCGAGGGCATCCGCGAGATGACCACGGCGATGACCACCCCGGCAACCAGGCCGCCGATGTGAGCGCCGTTGGCGATCCGCTCGACGAAGAAAATGCAAAACACGAGCCAGCCGAGCATGATCGCGACGTTGGACGGCATCATGCGAACCGGATACGACGGCGAAAGGGCCGGCCGAATCCAAAGGTAACCGAACAGACCGTAGACGGCCCCGGAGGCGCCGATCGAAAACGGCGATCCGGCCAACCCCGCCAGCATCGGCGGCAACGCGTCCTCCGGTGGCAACCAGATTTGCACCAATCCGCCAAAGATGCCGCTGGCCAACAGCAACAACGCCATGAACCACGACCCCTCCAGCCGCTCGATCGCCGAACCGAGAAAAAAGATCCCAAGCATGTTGAACGCCAAGTGATACGTGTCGCCGTGCAAGAACAGCGGCGTGATCAGCCGCCAAACCTCGCCCTTCTTGATCGACGCCAGCGGGTCTTTGCCGATCACGTAATCGCGCCAATCGACGAAGGACAGACCATAAAAGATGGTTTCCTCGGTCGAAAGTTCGCCAGGAACTTGAGACGTTTTAGGACTGCCGAATCCGGTGGAAAAACTGGCGATCACCGACAGCACGACCATGGCGATGACGACCGGAATCGTCTGCTGGCGCGTCGGCACGCCCATCAGGGGGCCGGCCCCGGTGGCGGGCGCTTTCGGATTGACCTTTTGCTGCAAGCGTTTTTTCCGCTTTTCCTCGCTTTGCCGCTGCTTCCGAATCCGCTCGGCCTCGTCACCGACACGGTACTTCTCATCCGTCGGTGACTGTAAAAAGGCCTGTAATTCCTGTTTCGCACGCTCGACGTGGGATTCATCGCGAATCCACAAATGGCATTGTTTTCCGCCGGCCGCACCGTCCGCCGCGGGGGCGTCTTCGATGTCGACGTTGCATTCGATCGAGAGCGTGAACAGAAAGTCCGCAAAACGTCTCGCTTGGTCGGGATCCGTCAAAGTGCCGATTCGGCGCATGCAATTGTTACAAAATAGGTGGAAATAACGGCCGTAGATCTGGATGCAATGCGCTCGGAGTGGGCTGCGGTGGCGCGCAAAGACTTGCCGCCGACGGCGGACTACCCGATACTATGACGGTTAGTCAGTTTTGCCGCCATGCGGTCCAAAAAATAGTCACCGATCGACGGCCGTTTCCCAGCGTTCGTCTTACATTCCGTTCGGTGTCCGACTAAATACAATGACAATGCGACCGCAAACGCGGTCGCGTTGGAACGCGCAAGTTAATTTGTCCTCCAAAAAACCAGGTGACGCCCCGATGGCAGTCAAATTGAGTGAAAGAGCGGCCCAAGAGGTCCAACGATTCCGTACCGAACACAACTTTGGCGAAGAAATGGTCCTGCGGATCGGAGTCGCCGGTGGCGGGTGCAGCGGATTCAACTACACGCTGAATTTCGACGACAGCTACGATGAAAAAGCGGACTCGAAGTACGAGTGCCACGGAGTGGAACTGGTCGTCGACAAGAAAAGTGCCCTGTACCTCGACGGAACCACCGTCGATTGGTACGAAAGCCTGGAAAAACAAGGCTTTACGTTCGAAAACCCCAATGCCGTCAAAACCTGCGGCTGCGGAAGTTCCTTCCAGGCCTAGTCCAGCTGACGACTGACCGCGTTGGTGTCCAGGCTTTAGCCGCACTTCCGCTGGTATTCAGTCGTTTGCCGCATTCCCGTCGACCTCCGTTTGACGAGGTGATCCGCTGGGAATTTTCTCGAAATCGATGATTTGGCTGATTCGGGTCTACCAGACTCGAATCAGCCCGTTGTTCCCGCCCCGCTGCCGGTTCACGCCGACCTGCAGCCAGTACGCGGTCGAAGCGATCCGCAATCGCGGCCCGATCGCCGGCGTGTTCTGGACGATCGTGCGAATCTTGAAGTGTCATCCCTGGCATCCCGGCGGGCACGACCCACCGCCGCAATAAAAAATCCACTTTTCAGCGGATTTGGCGTGCGCTACGGCGACTCAATCCGCCCTTGAAGCAAGCATCCTTTGGAACGGCGCGACCGCGAACGCACCTATCTGGGGGGCTCCGCAGCCCGGCACGCATTTTTGCCGGAACAATCGTGAGTCCCCAAACGTCCTAGACCGGGCTGTGAAAAGGTAGCGGTTGTGCGGGATTTTCTCAGTCCGCCCCGCCCCGTGTGCCGAATGGCCCAAGAGACGGTTCTGAGCAGTTGAAATCTCAAGATCCGTGATTGTCCTGGGTGCTGGCAAGTGTTTCTCCCGTCGTCGCCCAATGCCGTTCACCGAAGCTGGTTAAATAGAGATGTTCCAAGGTCGCGAAAAACGAGTCCGTCGAAGTCGCCTGAGTCGTCTGCTGGGTCAATTGGGCCGCAATCCCCAATCGTCTTCCGCGACCACCCCCCGGATCAAGCGAGGGGAACGGCTGAAATTGGAAAGCCTGGAGGCTCGCCAGTTGCTTGCGGGTGACGTCTCGATCGTTTCCACCGATTCGATGGGGCCGATCGACGCGCGTGCCGAAGTCGCCTCGCTTGCGGCCGCCACCGCCGGTTCGACGTTGACGACGGTCAGCGAAGCCGAGGGCGAATCGGCGCCAGATCTGGTCCAGTTCGCCAAGGACCTGGCGGCCGTCGGTCGCGATGCGAACGGCAATCCGATCTCCGGACAAGGCCAGGTGACGTTCTTCGGCGCCGCCTGGTGCCCGGCCTGCACCGAACAGAAACACCTGTTTGAAGACGGGCAGATTTACCTGCCCTTCGTGGAAGTGACCAACCCCGATCGGTCGATCAGCCAGCTCGGCATCGACAACAACATCACGGCCTACCCGACGTGGGTGTTCCCCGATGGGTCGCGTGAGACGGGCGTGCTGACGCTGCAACAACTGAGCGATCGCTCCGGGGTGCCGATTCCCCAAGGGGAGAACCCGACCTTCGTCGACATCGGTGACCAGACCGCCTTGATCGGTTCACCGCTGCACGTGCCCGTGGATGCCTACGACCCCGACGGCGGTCCGTTGACCGTGACCGTCTCGGTCGCCGATTCGAAC
>NZ_JBFHKV010000056.1:0-15802 GCF_041595215.1 Stieleria sp.
GCCAACCCCAACGGGGTTGAACAGAGCAACACGGTTCGCCCGATTCACGCCGCCGTTTGCGCACCCCGGATTGTGCCGCGCCGTTTGTTGAACCCCGCTGGGGTTCCCCTATCCTCTGCGCCCCCACCCGGAGTGCGCTTCGCGACTCCGGGCTTTGTTGTGGCACCGCTCCGCGGTGTGCACCGCAGAGCGGTGCCTGCCCCAAAAGTCGCTCAGTAGTACAATCGACGTCCCTCGCAGCGAGCGGGATGCGCCTGAAGGCTGGACACCAACGGGTGCTGGTGTGCAGGCTTTAGCCGCTCGTTTCGCTGCTCCGCAGCGAGCGGGATGCGCCTGAAGGCTGGACACCAACGGGTGCCGGTGTGCAGGCTTACGCCTCGCGTTTCGCTGCTTCGCAGCGAGTGGGATGCGCCTGAAGGCTGGACACCAACGAGCCACCACTTACGGTGCGGCGACGTCGTGCAGGGTGGCGCCTTTGTCGTCGCTGAGCACCAGGATCGCGTACCGCTGGGCGCCTTTGGCATCGGCGGCACTGATGCTGGTGTAGTCAAACCGTCCGCGACCGTCGGTGTAGCCGTCTTTGAAGAATCGGACACTGCCATCGGGATAGCGAGCGTAGACCTTCACGTAGGCACCGGCGACGGGGCGATGCGAGGTGGCATCGGTGGTTTGCAACTGCCCGAAGCCTTCACTGACATAGGTCGTCAGCTCACCCCCGTAATACAACGACGTGTTTCGTGAGGCCCCGACGTTGGCTTCGACCAACAGCGTTTTGCTCCGTAGATCGGCCGGGATCGGGTAGCGTGCCGTGCCGGTCTTGGATTTCATCGTCACGGTGTCGGCCCGTGTCGGCCGAACCATCGCGATCCGTTGCAGGTCATCGCGTGCGAACGGGGCGTTGCTGAACAGCAGCTCCAAATCGACGCCGTACAAGTTGATGTCGACTTGGTCGGTATTACGGTGGTCGATCCGAACCGTGTCGTCTTCGACGCGGACGATCACTTCGGGGACCGACGCAGACGCTTGGCTGTTGGCCCGGTCTCGGTCGGCGATCGCCAGATCAGCAGCCTTGGGCGAAACTCCGGCATCATCGATCGCTTTCGGGTCACCGACCGAAACGAGTTGCCCGGCGTCCATCAGTTCGAATCGCTGGCGAACGTGCAATCCCATCTGGGCAAAGCGGTCGTTCCAACGCGGAACGGGATGGGATTCGTAACGTCCGGCGATTTCCAAGGCCGCTTCATAGTTGCCTTGATGAAGTGCCAGGTACCCCGCCAAATAATCGTGTTGCAATTGACTGGGGACTTGTTCGCGATTGAGCGTGCCGAAGAACTGCGTCGCTTCTTCGATCCGGTTCTGCAGCAACAGGTAGTACGTCAACGGTAGCTTTTCGGTGGCCGCGATTTCGGCTTGGAAGCCGAGTCGACGGACGAACTGTTGGTAGTGGTTTAGGAAGGTCGGGTTCAAAATCTCATCGACTTCACCCAAGCGATGGATTCGGGCGCGAACCAGCGGCGCGTACTCCAAGTGTTCGTAGGCGGCTTGTTCGATCGAATCGATCGTCAACAGGGTCGACTCCAACGAGGGGCCGACGCGTGCGATCAAGTCGTTGCGAAGCGAAAGGAAGCGACGCATGGAATCCACGTCATCGTGATGAAAACCGTACGCCCAGACCGCGGCCTCGGGCAATCGGGCTTGTTTCATCACATCGACGACGGTTTCGTAGACGTCGCGATCACGCATCCGATGCAGCACATGTGTCCAATCGAGTTCATGCAGATTGGCTTGGTCGAGGAACGATTTAATTTCAGCGGCCGAGCCGTCTCGGGCGATCGATTGCCAGGTCACCGTGTCATCGTTCCATTCTTCGGCGACGTTGAACGTCTTTTCTTTGCCACTGGCCAACAGCGTTTCGCCTTGGGAAACGGTCGCGGGATAGTGGACGAATTTGCCGGCGGCGGGGAAGTAAAACTTGTAGTCGATGGCCGAGACGGCAAACGGTGCCAGCTTGATCGTCTTGCTGTCGGTGACTTGGCTGCCGGCCAGCGGGATGCTGCCGGCGGGGATTTGCCAAAACAGCTCCACGATCTTTTCAGTCGCCGTCGGGTTCGAAACCACGACTTGCCCCTGATAGGCTTCGCCGGTGACGAACTGGTCGGGTTCTCGCAATTCTTCGTCGTCGCGGCGATTTTGGTCGACTTGCTGAAACAGTTGCCCGATCAGCACGCCGGGCTCCGCGTCGGCAGGCTTCAACGTTCGCAGACGTTTGGTCACCAGGGCGACGGGATGTTCCGGCCGATAGACGGTTTCGGGCTTGGAAGGCAACGAGATTTCACCGGACTTCAGCGGCAACCCGCACATCGCCAAGGCGATCAGCGCGGAGTGTCGATTGTTGGTACATTCGAGCAAGTGTTTCGAGACGTTCGGGACAGAGGCCTCGTCGGTCCACTCGTTGTTGGCAAGCTCGTTCCAGAAGGCATTGATCGGAATCAGTTCGATCGGTGACGGACCACCGACGACACGGACTCGATCAAAGTGGCTTTCGGCCCATTGTTTGGTGCTGTCGAGTTCTTGGTAGAACGCGCGTTGAGCTGCCAGCCCCAGGCTGCGGCCCCCGAACATCATCGCGTTGCCTGGCACGGCTTTCTGCATGCGGCCGAGCCGACGGGCGACGCTGGCACGTCCCTCCTGTTCAAGTTTCATTTTGGCCTCGCCACCACCCATGCCTCCCGACATGCCCATCGACATGTCCATGTCCATGTAGAGCCCATCGGCCATGTCCATCGATTCGTACATGGCTTCCATTTCGACCATCTCGCCGGAGACCGACATGCGGCTGGATCGCAAGGCGCTTTCGATCAGTTTGCGGCTGGCGCTGTAGTCCTCTTTCAACAGCGCCGTGGTCTCAAACAGATCGCGGCGGATGGAGGCCCGCAGCGCCGGGACGCGGATGGCCAACAGGGCGCGTTCTGCGGCCGAGAGACGTTGGTATTTCCAAAGCGTCGCGTACTCGGACAGATCGTTGCCGAGCAACCAATGGTCAATGAATTGCTTTTCTTTCTTGTTGCTCAAATAAGGTTTGATCACCGCATCGAAGAATTCGCGATCGTGCATCCGCAGAAACAGATGCAATTCGTGGCAGGCAAGCTCAGAGTAGTGTTTGAGTTTTTCGGCGGTGCTCAGGGAGTGCCAACGACCGAGCACTTGGAATTCGTCCAGCCGCGCGTCGTCGATCAGTGTCCGATAAATTGTCATCAAAGAATCGACGTTTCCGTAGACCTGAACCTGGGCCGAGCCGAGCTGGGCGAGGTCGAGCGGATCAGCGGGCGAGACGATCGAAACGGCCCGCTCGAAGGACAGGGATTGGTCCAGGGGCAGGGAGTTGGCCAGTCGCAGGTCTTCCGTTTCGGCATCGGTCAATGGCGCCGTCAGCGTTCGTCGCAACACGGTCGCCGGATCGGCCACGATCACCTGAACGATCGGCATGCCATCGATCAAGTCCGCGGGGATGGTGACGCGGCCGTCGGCATCCGCGATCAAGTTAGCCGCCAGCACGCCGGCGTCGGACAAAAAGTCGAAATCAGGGCTGGCAGCCGCACCACCGTCGTGCTCGAACGCGCTGTCGGCTGCCAGGGCCCCGCTCTCCCGCGGCGCCGCAGCTGATGGCGGGGGGACTTCTCCGTCGCGCGCTCTTTGGCTCTCGTTGGACGTCGTTTCGGTTTCCCACGGATTCAGCAGGATACTCGGTTGGGGCAGCATCACGCCGGGGTATTTGGCGGCGTATTGCCGACGCAACACGTACTCGTATTCGTCACCCAAACGTAGATCGCTGACGTATCCGCAACGCCCCAGCGACAATTGTCGACCGCGCAGCGACGGCATCCCCAGATGGAAAACATCCAGCGGTGAATGTCGATCAAAGTAGCGTGAGGCGACGACGTGGACCCGGGCCGAATTGGTGTTGCCGGCCAGCTGCACCGTTACGCTGCCGTCCGGGTTGCGATCGATGTCGCGGATCGAGATCGGGACGGCGACACTCTGCTCGCGGTGCCGGATCTGTCCGACCAGGATCTGATCGATGGCGGGACCTTGGACGACGGCAATTTCAGTTTGATCACCGCTGCGACGGTCGACCAGGCGAAGGTCCCCCGCGGGCAGATCGGAGGCAACCAAAAAACCGTTTTCCAGTCGCAGTTGGTCCGAGTGGTCGACGTGGTTCTGACCGTCGCGCGTCGCCAGCAAGCGAAACTGGTCGACCGTTGCGCCATCGACCAAGGGCAGACGCAAATCGTCGTCCATCGACAGGTGCAACGCGGAAGGCCAGATCTGTTGATTGAGTTTCAGATCAAACTGATGCTGGGTCTGATTGGCGATCCCGTAATACAAGCGGCGCACACCAGCCAGTTGTCCCAGGTGCACCCGTCCGCGGTCATCGCTTTGCAGGTATCCGCTGGGGCGGACCTGGCCGATGTCGACGGCGAATTCAAGTTGCACCGTCGCACCGGCAATCGCTTCGCCGCTGCGTCCGCGCGTTTCGATCACGTAGTTGTCGCCGTCGCGGGTCAGGAAGGCATCGACGGTGTGGGTGGTGCGGCGGATCCCGGCGATCTCGATGGAGTGGCTGGCGTTTAGTTCTCGATGTCGGCGGTCCGAGAGGCCGACCACGTGACCGGACAAGTAAAAGTCGATCCGGGCGACCCGAGAGGGAACGCGGAAATCGAGCTGCATTTCTTTTGACTGATCCAGTTCCAGCCCGCTGAATTGCTTGCTGGTTTCGATGCCGTCGAGATCCGTGGCGACGATCCGAACCGTCGCTTCTTTCAGGATCGCCGGGTCGACGGGTGTCGTTCCCACTCGCAATTGCGGACGGACCAGCAGCGTCGCGGTACGCCCGGATTGAAGCAGCGTTTGGTCGACAAAGAAACCGGCTTTGAGCGAATAGGTTTCGTCGGGCTGTCGAATCTTGATCGACTTGGCAATCTTGCCATCGCTGACGATCACCTTACGGTCGACCGCCTGATTGACCATCGGCAAGCTGACACGCCCGCTTTCGTCGGCGGCAAACTCCTGGTTGCCCACATAAATCTTTGCCGTCGGCAACGGGTTGCGATTCTCATCCAAGACCGTGATCTGCATCCCGTTGGCGTTGTTGGATCGAACCGTTTGCAGGTCACCGCGGCGGATCAGCGTGCGGGCGCGAAGCCCTTTACCGACCAAGTCGATGATCCAGACCCCACGGTCGCTCGCCTCGGGGATGGCGATCGTTTCACGATGTCGCTCGATCGCCGGTCGGTCGTATTCGATCGTCTTCTCGTGCGTCGCGATCAGGCCATCGAGTTCGACGTCGGTGTCCAAGCGACCGTCGTTGGTGCGATGGAACGCCAACGAATTCATCTCGTAAATGCGGACGACCAGTTTGTCGATGTTCTTGACATCGACGAGCAATTCGGTGGGTTGTCGATCGTCGTAGCGGACGGGGTTGTTTGGCGCGAAACTGAGTTGGACTTTGTCACGCAATTCGCGACGTTCGCTGGCCGACAACATGTCGTAGAACGGTTGTGGGTTGGCAACGCCGGCCATCAATTTCGTCCGTGCAAACACACGCCGCAGGAAATCAGGCTGCAGGTAACGCTCGAACGCATTGGTATCCTGCGCGTCGCGGAGGAAATGTTCGAGATAAGTTTCCACCAGCATCTGTTCGTTGCCGATCGGCGGCAGGATCGCGATCTGGGAAAAGTCCTCGTTCAAGTTGGCTCGCGATCCGGCGCGGGCGAGCACGGGGCTGATCAGTGGACTTTGACGCGGCAGTTGCAGATAACGCAGAAACAGATCGACGTCCCAGATCCCGGCCGCCAAGTTGGCCTCCAGCAAGCGATAGGTGGCCGACGCCTTGAGTGAGTTGTACGAGGCGGGAAGCGTTCGCACGTAGGCTTCCAAACGCACCAGATACTCGCGACGTTGATCGGGTTGTTGGCTGATGTCGACATCGGCACTCGGTCGTAGCATCCGCAGTTTTGCGTTGACGAAGGCGTTGTCGTCGGTAACCGCCGCGACGCTGCGGCCGACGTTGTCCAGTTCGCCCGCGGTCAGAAACTGGTGAGCCGATAAATCACCGAAACGTTGGTCCCGTGCCGGGCGTGATTTCAATTCTGCGATGACAAGCTGGTCCAGACCCTTCAGGTACGAACCGTCGACCCGCTTCAGAAAATCGTGCAACGAGACTTGGGTCTGGTTCGCATTCCCGTTCAGGTACCAATCCGCGGCGATCTGCATTCCGATCGGGGACAGCGGCACGTTGTCACGCAACGAGTCTTTGACCAGTTGCTGTGAATTGATGAAGTTGCCGCCCAACTCGCTGGGGAAGCGACGGGTGCCTTTTTTGGCCGGCGGCGCGTGGTTGAGTTGGATGCCCAGTCGATTGACGAAGTAATCGATCGTCTGTTTGGGCGATCGATCGTAGGTCAACAGCCGTTGACGATCGGTCATCGAATGCATCAATGCCGTCAACGATCCCTTGCGGCTGGCCGACCAGTCTTTCAACATCGCCTCGGCACGATCCAGCTGGGACGTGTTTTGGTAATGCAAGCAGTGGTAGAAGAAATAGTCGTCACTGCCGGGGATCAACTCCGCCAGAATCGCCTCGCGGTCGTCTGCCAGCGCAAATCGTTCCATCAATCCGATCGGTGCAGCCATAACATTTGTGGGGATTAGTCCGGCCAAGACCAGGCAGGTGGCCACACAGAGGGTGAGCCCTTGCAGGATGGCGGAGCGACGTGGAAGTTGGTTTGGATCTTGCGGCAGCATGACAGATCACCCGGAAGTGATGGAGAGGGACCGATAGCTCGATTCGGAACACCAAGAAGCAGACGAGCGGCGACGGGGACGCCTGACGGTTTAACGTAGCCGCTGAGAACGACGAAGGTCGTGCCGATTTCTTAGGAGAAACGAAGAATTTTCGGCGAAATCGACGCTGTGAGACGCTCGTGTCGCTCGCCAGGATGCCCGCCGGGACTTTTGAAGCGGATGGAGGTCACGCTGTGCGTGACAAATGGCTGCAAACCTGGCCTTTCGGCCCTTGTCCCCAGGCTCCGCTTGGCCCGCGCAAAATCTTTCCCACCGTTCTGCCCCGAATCATTCTGCCATCGGTCCCCTGGCTCCCAACGACTGGACGGGGAAATGGTGGCTGGGGGCAGAGGTAGGAAGATTTTGGCGGTAGGAAGATTGGCTCAACCGGTTGGTTCGCCGATGGTCGATCGCTGGATCGAATCGGCGCTGCCATGCGTTCCCAGACGGAGCCTGGGAACAACACGCAACGCATGCCGTACCGGTCTGCCCGATGCTACGCCGTCTTGCTGTCGACGCTGGCGGCTACACTGGTCTCGCTGTTGCGCAGCAGCTTGGTGAACTCGTCGACTCCTTCTTGTTCCTCTTCCAAGATGTTTTCCAGGAAGATCACCAGCGGGCGATTGCCTTCGGCCAACTCCAACGCTTTGGTGTACATCTCCACCGCCTTGGACTCGAATTCGAGACTGTTCTGCAAGATCTCTTGCAAGTCGCGGGTCTGCTTGATCTCGTTCCGCGTCGCGGCGGGAACCCCACCAAGTGCGACGATCTTGTCGCCGACCAGCTTCGCGTGGCCGAATGATTCTTCGGCGTTTTCCATGAAGGTCTTGGCATACACTTCACGCCACACGCCTTCGACGATAAAGCTCGCTTGGGAGTACTGTGCGACACCCGTCCATTCGTGTTTCAGGCATTCGTTCAATTGCGCGATGACGGCTTCGTGACTCATTTGTATTTCTCCAGTTGGGGATGGATGTCCGTTGAATCATTCACCATAGCGCTCGAAGGTGGTTTCCGGCAACTGATATTTAATGCAACGCGTCGCAAAATTTTTAAATCAGCTGGTCGGCACGCGTCTTGTTGAGAATCGTTCGAGACAACTTGCCAGGATGGGAGCGTTTTGTTGAAATTGCGTCTCAAGTAAGGACCCGCCTTTCACGAGCGACGAAACGATGACCGACGCACCCACCGTTCTGGTCTGCTGGACCACCGTTTCCCAACAGGAACAGGCTCGGACGATTGCCCAAGCCTTGCTGGAGCGGCGCGTGGCGGCTTGTGTCCAGATCGATGGCCCGATCGAAAGTCACTATTGCTGGGACGGACGCGTGTGCTGCGAAACGGAGTATCGCTTGGTGATCAAGACGTCGGCCGGGCAACAGACTCGTTTGAAAGAGGTGTTGCGCCAGTTGCATCCGTACGAGGTTCCGCAAATCGTGACCGTGCGGAGTGTGGACGTGGATCGTGACTACGCGCGGTGGGTGGACGAGCAGACGGGGTGAGGGAGGGGAAGGGGGCGGGCAAGCTGGCGCTTGCGGGGGTCGCAAGCTGGAAGCTTAGGCCACTTGGGGGTCGCAAGCTGGAAGCTTACGCCACTTGGAAGGTTAGGCCACTTGGCGGCTTAGGCCGCTTTATTCGAGGCCTTCGATGCCTGGGGGTGGGATCAGGCCGCCGCCGATGTTGCCCAGGTTGCGGGCAAAGAACCGCGGCTCGATCAGGAATCCGACTCCGACGTTGTCCCGCCCGGTGTCGACGTTCAGGTTGACCCGCAACAACAGGGACTCACCGATGCGTGTCAAGCCATACGACTGTCCGACCGATCCGGTGTTGCCGAAGTCATAGGTCATGCCGCCGGAGAAGATCCATTTTTCGTTCATGCGGTAGTCGTACGTCGTGCGAAGCACGGTGCTGCTGATCGGGCCTTCGAGTGAAAGCAGTCCGATGTACGTGTCGCTGACACCGGGCCGACTGGTCCGCAACCCCGCGCTGATCGAACGCAAGCCGCCGTCGAAGAAGTCGATGTAGCCGTCGCTTAAGATCGAATAGCGGTCACCGAGGTGATAGCGAAAATCGTAGGTCGTCGGTCCCACCGTTTCGCCGAAATTATCGCGATCGGATTTCGGGAACAGGATGGTGTCAAAGTCCAATTGGATGATGTCGACGATCCGTTCGCGGCCCGGCAGGCCTCGCTTGGTTTGAAATCGTTGATGCAGCCCCAGTCGCAATTGCTGCAGATCATCGGCGATCACGTCACTGGGGCTGCTCACCCCGCGCTGGATCCCCTGACGCAACGCATACGTTCTTGGGTCGAACTCGCTGGGCAGTGTGCCGCCGAAGGTGGTGCCGATAAACCGTCTGCGAAATTGTTCCTGCGCGTTGTCGTCGAGTCGATCGTAGAGCGGCAATTCGTCCAGGTCCGTGTCACTGTCGGCGTACCAGTATTCCGCCGTCCAGTCCAGCTTGTGGGCCAGCCCGCGCATGTTCAGCAAACTGCTTTGGATCGTCGGGTCGATGCGGACCATCGGCAGGTTCAACTGCAGCCCGGCCTGACCGAGCAGTCGCGTCAGCGATTGGCCGTCGGCGGCCTCGCCGTAATGTGCAGCTTCCAACGAAGCGACGGGCCGGAAATTAAAGGGGCCTACCGGCAGCCCGATTGAAAGCTCCTGGCGTGTCGATGCGATCACTCCGCCGCTGGCAACCTCGCCCGGCAAGGGGAAATGGTTCGCCGCCTGGACCGGGTCGTCCGGGGCATCGGCGACGTTCAGTTTGGAGTACGACGCATGGTTGTGCATCTGCCACGTCAATCGTTCTTGCAAAAACGAGCCGCCGAACAGGTAATGGTTCAGCGCCGGCAACCGCTCCGTTTCCTGAAAGAAATCATTGACCTGAGCGTTCGCCGCCAGATCAAAGAGCTGGTTGTGGTGGTATTTGCGAAGCCGGAGCCCGGTGACGTGGTCGGGGTCGTTGTCCCATTCGTTTTCCAAATACTGTTCCAGAAAATTGCGATCGCTCAGCCAGCCGGTTTGGGCGATGAATTCGTAATCGTTGGCCAGTTGTTGTCGGTGACGCAGCAACGCCCGGCCGCGGTTTTTGGTTTCCGGTGCCAAGGAAAGCCGATCGAGTCCCAGCCGATCGCGCCCGCTGTCACGGATGCCCCACACGTCCAGCACGCCGCGCGTGCGGCCTGGAATGCTGAACAGTCCCGGCAGGTTGTATTCCAAGTGGGTGCCGAATGCCGGCCCGCGATCGCTCAAGTAGTCGGTGGAGATTTCCCAGTCGACGCCCTTGGGCACGTTGTCGATGCCGAACAATTGAAAGACGTCCCAGTCGAGCATCACCTGGGTGCCGAAGTTGCTGTCGTTGTTGATCTTGATGTCTGTCACATAAAAGACGGGGCGCTCTAAACTGGTGGAAAACTGCGGCCAGTAAAAGATCGGGATCCCGCCCAAAAACACAAAGCTGTTGTTGCTGCGAACAAACGGATCTTTGTCGGCGACCAGCAATCCGGTGCGCGGATCGATCAGCGTCCGTGTCCGTTCAAAGAATTCCAGTTGTTCGCTCTGCAGCCAGTACCGTGGCACACCCATCCGGCTGCTGGTCACGGCGGCATCAAACGCGCGATAGTTGCCGCGGGCGACTTGCTGCAGCACTTCGGCTTTTAATCGCACCACGCCCTGGTATTCCGGAACCGTGGTGATCGCTTCGGCGTCCAGCACCATCCCGGTTTCGCGGGTGACGTTGTAGAACATCGAATCGGCGTAGATCACATTGTCGCCTTGACGGAACACAATGTCGCCTTCGAGATACAGTTCGCCTTCGGCGGCCGACAGGTCCGTCGAGCCGTCGAACACGTTTGACAAGTTCGGCAGCCAGCCGACGACGCGGTCGGCGGAGATGGTGACGGTGCCAAAATTCATGAAGCGGCCGTCGTCGAACTGGGCCGAGACGTCGCGGACACGGATCGTCACGCCGCCGCGCGCGAGAATGATTTGTTCGTTCGTTTCCGGACGCAGGACGCTATCAATGATCGGTGGGTGCGAGGCACCGCGGGCATCGATCTCGACGCTCTTGCTGCCTCCGCCGAAAAAGAACTGCGTCCCGCCGGTGGTCGCGCCGTCTTCAAACACGATCGGCGGCGGCGAGTCGACAGCCAGCGGAAGTCCGCCCGACGGCGGCAGCGGTTGCAGCGGCGCGAGCGTGTTGGTCGGCGGAGCCAGGGTGGGGGCCAGCGACGGAGACGGGATCGTCGAGCTTCCACCGGTCACGCCGGGATCTGGAACCGGCTGGGTGAATTGAACCTGGCCGACCGGTGACTCCGCTCGCTGCGGCGTGGCTCCCACCGCCTCGATGGAATCAAGCGGCAGGAATTCCAGCAGGAACGGACGCTGTGCCGGCTTGCCGCGATAATTGGGGGCCTGGACCGAAGGGTCGCGGGGCGTGGTCCAGGTCGCCGTTCGTGGCGTCGGATCGACGCTGCCGTCGGGACGCACACGGCCTTCGATCACCAGCCGATTGCGAACGCGGCCGCGTGGACCATCGCTGACGATCAAGATGCGATCGGCCTGGATCTCTTGTCCGTTGTGACGCAAAACGCAGTCGCCTTCCAAGAGCGATGCCTCGGCGCCATCGATCTGCCAGCGGTAAATCGTGAGGCCGCTGGCGCGGATCGATTCAGACTCCGGGGGAGCGGCGACCGAGTCGATCGTAGCCCAGCATGCCCAGAGCAGGGTGATGGTACACAATAGCAAGCCAATCCGGCGGTGCCGCAGGGGCGCAGGCCGAGGGCCGTGCCGCTCGGTCGGTTTCCGGGCGGTCGGTCGGTGCGAATCGGCAGTGGCTTCCGTGCCGGCCAAATTGCGTGTCGGGATCGAGTGCAACGAGGGGTTTTGCCACCGGCGCGTACGTTCACCGGTGGTCGATGCCGCGATCCTACGAAGTCCCAGCGATTCGTCACAAGCACAACCTGCCAATTCAGCCACCAAGTGGGGTAAGCTTCTAGCTTGCCTTTGCTCGCGATCTTCGCGAGCGTCAACTCCACGGCTCGCAAGCTGGAAGCTTACTCCACGGGCAAGCTGGCGCTTGTGGGGGTCGCAAGCTGGAAGCTTACGCCACTGTTCGCAAGCTGGAAGCTTACGCCACTTGTTGCTAGCAATTGGACTGGATGTGTTCCCAGCGGAGATCGAATTTGCTGAGGTACTTGCGTAGCCGATCGGCGTCGTTGGGGCGTTGCTTGGCGAGCCTGGAGACTTGAAACAGCTCTCGGCCGGCGGCCGACAGCGATTTCGATCGTCGGCAAACCCGAATCACTTCGGCCAGTTGGACGCGGTCGAAGTGGTCGATGTCATCGATTTGCTCGGGTCGCAGCAGGCTCGCCAGCACGGTTTGGTGATCGTTGTCGCCGGGCTCGGTGCGGCCGGCACCCCAGTTGTCGCGCAGTCGTGCGATTTCTTCATCGACCTGTTCGATGCCGATGCGCCCGCCGATTGCCAGGGTCGCCATTCGCGTGACGGCGGCATTCAAGTCGCGGAAATTGCCTCGCCAGGTGGTCGCCGGATCGGCGGCGAAGGCCAGGAACCGCGCTCGCGACTCCTTGTTCATCGAAACCTTGCGGCCGGCCGACTCGGCGAACCGCGCCAGTTCAAAATCCAAGTTGGGGTCGATGTCGTCGCGGCGCTCGGCAAGTCCCGGCAGATGGAACGTCCAGAGATTGATTCGTGCTAGCAAATCCTCCCGGAACCTGCCGGCGGCGACATCGGCCGTGAGGTCGCGATTGGTGCCGGCGATCAGTTGAAAGTCGCTGGACGTCGAATCATCTGATCCGACGGGCATGAACTGTTTTTCTTCGATCGCCCGCAGCAGCATCGCCTGCTCGTCCAGGCCGAGTTCGCCGATTTCGTCCAGGAACAAGACGCCGCCGTCGGCCGCCTTCAGCAGGCCCGGGCGATCGGTCGCGGCGCCGGTGAAGGCACCTTTTTTGTGGCCGAACAGCGTCGACATGGCCTGGTCACCTCGGATCGTCGCGCAATTGACTTCGACCAGCTCGCCCGCCACCAGATCGCGATTTCGTTTCAGTTGAAAGATGCGCTTGGCGAGTTGCGTCTTTCCGGCGCCCGTGGGGCCGGTCAGCAGGATCGGCGCCGTGGTTGCGGTCGTGACGTGTTCGATTCTCTCGATCAGGGCGTTGAAACGCTCGTCGCGGGTTTCGATGCCGGCTTTCAAGAAGGATTGGCTTTCGCGGTGTTCCTGTTGAAAACGCTTGGCCAGTTGATCATAGCGCGACAGATCCAGATCGATGATTCGGTGCATCCCGGCCGGATCGCCGGGACCGTTGCGGCGGCCCGACGGAGACGTTTGCAGCAACGCCCCGGGAAGGTGCCGCGATTCGGTCAGCAGGAACAGACAGATTTGTGAGACGTGGCTGCCGGTGGTGATGTGGATCAGGTAATCCTCTCGCTCGGTATCGAAGGGATAGTCGCGGGCGAACGAGTAAAGCGTCGCGTAGACGTCTTCGAAATCCCAGGGATCATTCATCACCAGTGAATGGAGCTGAACAGTCGTTTCGGGCGAAACCGATTCAATGTCGGCGGCGACCCGGCTCGCCAGCGACGTGTTGTGCCGGTCAAACAGCAGTTCGAGCCGATCGACCAGCAGATCGGGCTGTTGGCAGGCGGCAACGGTCGGCCTCCACTGCTGCCAGCGGTCTTTCCGCTTGGAGACGTGGTCCAGCTTGGTTCCCAGCAATCCGATGACGACGAGTTTCTTATTCATAGACAAAATTATAGAACACGCGATAGAAAGATCGTTATTCAGCCAGCGGTCGGGCGTGGCTAGATTTCAAGATTTCACGTAAGGCGTTTTCAAGGAACGACTTGCGGGTTTTCTGTAGGTTTCGGCACGGCATTCGCTTTTCGTTTTTGGCAGCCACGAAACGAATTCACCCACGCAAGGAATCATCATGACGACCATGTCCCACCCCCGATCGACCGTGCCCATGATCGCAACCGGCGAAGCGACCGCGATCCTGCCGACCGAAACGACGTCGCCGATCCGGGTGATCGGAACCGCATCGATCCGCGAGACCTTTGACGAGTTGTGCATTCAGCAAGCGATCAATTCCCGCACCGCGCCGGGAGTGACGGACCTGGTCCTCAATCCCGATGCGCACTGCGGTTATGGTGCCCCGGTCGGCTGCGTGATGGTTTCGCCGTCGCACATTTATCCCGGACCCGTCGGCGTCGACATCAAGTGCTCGATGAGTTTGCTGCAGTTGGATGTTCCGGCCGAGGTAATCGAAGATCGAACGGTCCGTCGAGCGCTGATCGCGGCGATCTGCAAGCGTACGCCGACCGGTGCCGGAAAGGGGCAGCGCAGTGTTTCCAATGGACGACGCGTGAATCGGTCGCTGGGCATGAAGGCGGTGATCGAAGGCGCCAGCGAAGCGGTCTGTGAGCAACTGGGCATCCCAATCCGATGGGCCGACCGCTGCGAAGATTCGTTTCACGTCGGCCATGATGACACGCAAGAGGCGTTGGCGTCGCGATTGGATTGGTTGCTGACCCAGCGGCACATGACGAACTTTGCCGAAAAGATGACTCAGCTCGGTTCTTATGGTGGCGGAAACCATTTCGGGGAATGCGAAGTCGTTGAAGTCGGTGCGGACGATCGGTCGAAGCAAGTTGCCGACACCTTCGGGCTGCGGGACGGAAAGGTTGCATTCCTGTCGCATTGCGGGTCTCGGGGATTCGGTCACAACCTGGCTTCGGGTCAGTTCAAGACGCTGCAAGAGAAGTTCAGCCGCTGGAGCATTCCGTTGCCGGCCGGTGACCGACAGTTGGTTTACGCTCCACTGGGGAGCGACGAAGCCGACGGCTACTTGGACGACATGGCGCTCGGAGCGAACTTCGCCACCGTGAACCATTTGTTGATCAATGCCCTCGTACTGGAAGCGTTCCAGGAAGTGATTCCGGGAACGACCGGTGACCTGGTGTACTTCATCAGCCACAACATCGCGCGAAAGGAGATCATCGACAACGTTCCATCGTGGGTTCACCGCAAGGGAGCCACACGGGCGTTTCCCGGTGGGCATCATGCGTTGGCGGGAACTCCGTTTGCCGAGTCGGGGCATCCGATCTTGCTGCCGGGAAATCCCCGCGACGGATCGGCGGTGATGGTGGCTGACGAGGGAGCCGAGAAGTCGTGTTACAGCGTCAACCACGGAGCCGGACGGATCTTGGGACGTAAGCAAGCCAAGCGAACGCTGGATCAATCGACGATCGATTCGGAGTTGGAGGATCACGATATCCTGAGCAACTGCCGCTTCTATCCCAAGGATGAAGCGCCGGCGGCGTACAAGGATTTCAACGAAGTGCTCACCAGCGTCAAGCAAGCGGGCTTGGCCAGCGAGGTCGCTCGATTGAAGGCTCGCTTTGTGATCAAGGACGCCAGTAAGGCGGATGACTGAGGAAGAGTGGTCATGACGCGCCACTGGCTGACGCCACGTGCTGGTAGTGCCAGCGGGACGCGTTAGCGAGCGGCGCGTGATGAACCACCAAACATGACACGTGACTGGTTGACGTCACGTCCCCGAAATAGAAAACATGACTCCATCACCTACCCAATCTCGCATCACCATCGACGGCGCCCAAGGCGAGGGCGGCGGCCAGATCATCCGTTCGTCGCTTGCGCTGTCGGCTGTCACCGGGACACCGATCCGATTGGAAAACATCCGCGCCGGCCGCAAACAACCGGGGCTGCTGCGCCAACACCTGACCGCGGTCCGCGCCGCGGCCGAAGTCAGCGGCGCAGCGGTCAGCGGTGACCAGCTTCGGTCCTCCGTCTTGGAATTCACTCCCGGAACCCTCCGTGGCGGTGACTTTCGTTTCGCAGTCGGTACGGCCGGCAGCACGTCGTTGGTCGCGCAAACCCTCTTGCCGGCGCTCGCCTCCGCCGGCGAGCCGTCCAC
>NZ_JBFHKV010000057.1:0-15793 GCF_041595215.1 Stieleria sp.
GCGATTTGCCCGCACAACCGATGTCCAATCCCAACTCGCTGAACACCCGCGTCGTTTCCGGATGCTCGATGATCCATTCGGGAATACTGCTATCGAGGTCGCAATTCATGTTTGAAGTGTAGCAGAATCCGCCCCCCAGCACGTGGCGTCAGCCAGTGGCGCGGGGTGCTTGATCCCGAAACCACCACGCGCCGCTCGCTGACGCGTCCCGCTGGGATGCCGCTCGCTGACGCGTCCCGCTGGGGTGGCCACCCAGGTTGTCGGCGTCAACCTGGGTTGACGTTTTTTGCGCGTCAAACGCGGATTTGGCCCCCACCTCGCCGCCGGCCCAAATGTTGCTCCCGTGATTCGGGTAACCATGTGAGGGCACTTCGATGATTTATGCACTGATCAGCAATTGGCATTCCAAGCCCAATCTGCCAACTCGACCAACGACGATGAATCCTTCAATGGATCAATCGCCGCGGGCCTCCCGATCCGTTCACGCAGACAACCCGGACAACAAGGGGCTGCTCAGCCGCGAAGAACTGCGCATTGTCTTGCTGTTGCTGCCGCTGTTGATCTTCTCCCTCTCGCCGCCGATCGTGCTGCTCGTCTTGCACTGGTTCTATCCGGAACTGATCATTATCGAGACGACACCGCGTCCAGAGTTTTGATCATTCTGCCATCGTTCTGCTCGACCGCTAATTCGCCAATTGTGACCACAACACGCCGGCGGCGATGGCCGAACCGATCACGCCGGCGACGTTGGGTGCCATCGCGTGCATCAGCAAATAATTGCCCGGGTCTTCTTCTTGGCCGACCAATTGCACCACGCGCGCCGATCCGGGGACCGCGGACACGCCGGCGGCACCGACCAGCGGGTTGATCTTTTCTTTCAAGAACAGATTCATCAGCTTGGCGAACAACACGCCACATCCGGTGGCAATGGCGAACGAAACGGCACCGAGTACGAAGATCAAGATCGACTCGCCTTTCAAGAAGTACTGGGCGGTCGTGCTCGCACCGACGCAAAACCCGAGCAGGATGGTGACGATGTCAATCATCGCCGTGCGTGCCGTCAGCGCCAACCGATCGGTCACCGTGCATTCTTTCAGCAGGTTCCCGAAGAACAGCATCCCCATCAGCACGATCGAACCGGGCGCCAACAGGGTGCAAATCAAGAACGCGACGATCGGAAACATGATCAATTCTTGACGCGTCACCTTGCGCGACGGTTTCATCCGAATCAAACGTTCGCTTTTCGTCGTCAGCAGCCTCATGATCGGCGGTTGAATCACGGGCACCAGCGCCATGTAGGAATACGCCGCGATCGCGATCGCTCCCAACAGCTCGGGGGCCAGATTCGACGCCAGGAAAATCGCCGTCGGGCCGTCGGCACCGCCGATGATCCCGATGGCACCGGCTTGCTGGGGCGTGAAAGCCAGACACAGTGCGCCCAGGTACGTCAGGAAGACGCCGACTTGTGCCGCGGCACCCAACAACACCAGTTTGGGGTTGGAAAGCATCGTGGAAAAATCAGTCATCGCGCCGATGCCTAAAAAGATCAACGGCGGGTAGATTTCTTTTTCGACCCCGAAGTAGAGGAATCGAAGCACGCTGTCTTCGCCGTAGACCAGCGGCACACCGGACTCGGTCGGCATGTTGCCGACGATAACACCGAAACCGATCGGGATCAGCAGCAGGGGTTCGTAGCGTTTGGTGATGGCCAGATAGATGAACCCCAGGGCGATCACCATCATCACGACGTTGCCCAGTTCCAGCCCGGCGAAGGCCGTCGTCTCGTACAGCTGGACCACTTTCTGGCTCAGGTATTCCATGACGTTCATTTGGGGTCTCGATGTTGAATGCGGTGCGACATGTGATGCTTCATGCGTCCTTCCAGGGACCACGCATATCCGCCGGCTCCCAGCCCACGGATCTTGACGATCCGATGCGGTCGATCCAACGCCTCTGCGACCGCGGCGGCGATGACCACCAAGATCTCTTCGGGCAGTTCGTCATCGTGAGCGAGCGGCGAGGCGGCTTGGGGTGCGAGTTCGGGCTGGATGAAGGGGGCAACCAGACGCGGCAGGACGGTGATAAAAATGACGATCAGCACCAGCGCCGAGAAGACCACGACGATGCCCATGATGGCCATCGGAATGCCATGCTCTTCCGTCAGGGGCGCCAGCGAAAATTCGATCAGCCGTTTGCTTTCCTCTTGAGCGAGCAGCGACATCACTTACTCCAGTACGACGAGGGTTTGGCCTTCTGCGACGGAATCACCCTCCGCAACATCGACACTTTTCACTGTGCCGGCGACCGGCGCGGTGATTTGGTTTTCCATCTTCATCGCTTCCAGGATGACCATGCCCTGTCCGCGTTCGACCGCGTCACCGGGCTTGACCAGGATCGATCGAATGGCGCCCGCCATGGGGCTGGTGACCGCGCCGCTACCGGCGGGCGGCTGGGCCTTCGTCGGCGTCTGGCGGGCGATCGCCGCTGGCGGTGCAGCGTCTGACGGCTGCGCGGGTACAGGGCGTGTCGGAACGGGATACGCTTCGGTCTCGCTGAGATCCTCCACGGTGACGTCGTAGGATTTATTTCCGACGGTGATACGTAATCTTTTCATAGCGGAATCAAACCATGCTTCTTTGGAGGACGGGTCTCGCTTTTGTTCAGCGTGTTCTGCAGCGCAAGTGACACGACCGCTCGGGTCTGCGCCGGGTCGATCACATCGGTGATCATTGCGTGGGAAGCCGCCAGATAGGGCGACGCAAATCGGTCACGGTATTCTTGGATGAATTGCTCGCGCAGCGCCGCCTTGTCATCCGCCGCGGCAAGTTCTTTGCGGTAGAGCACGTTGACGGCGCCTTCGGCGCCCATCACGGCGATCTCCGCGGTCGGCCAGGCAAACACCATGTCGGCTTTTAAATCGCGGCTGCACATCGCCAGATACGATCCGCCATAGGCTTTGCGGATGATGACGGTGATCTTGGGCACGGTCGCCGATGCGTAAGCGAACAACATTTTTGCACCGTGACGAATGATGCCACCCTGTTCCTGACCCACGCCGGGCAGAAACCCGGGAACATCGACCAACGTCAGCAGCGGAATGTTGAACGCGTTACAAAACCGAATGAAGCGGGCGGCTTTATCGGACGCGTCGATATCCAGCGTGCCCGCTTTCACGTTGGGTTGGTTGGCAATGATGCCAACAACCACGCCATCGACGCGTGCGAAACCGACGATGATGTTGGGGGCAAACTCGCGATGGACTTCCAAAAAGCAATCCTTGTCCACGATCCGTTCGATCACGGCGTACATGTCCATCGGGTCTTTAATATTCTCCGGAACCACATCGTTCATCGACAGGTCCGGATCCAGACACAGGTCTTCCACCAAAGCGTGCGGCGGGTTCTCCGCGTTGTTTTGGGGCAGGTAGGACAGCAGTTGCTGGACGATTTGCATGGCGTGCTGATCATTGTCGGCGACGAAGTGAACGTTGCCGCTGATGCTGGAGTTGGCCGACGCGCTGCCGATCTCTTCCATCGTGCAATCGACGCCCGTCGCCGCCTTGATGACTTGCGGCCCGCAGATGAACATGTTCGCGTTCTCGCGCGTCATCACCAAAAAATCCATCAGCGCCGGCGAATAAGCCGCTCCGCCGGCACAATTGCCGGCGATCACGCCGATTTGCGGGACGCAGCCGGAAAGCATGACGTTGCGGTAGAACACTTGACCGTATCCCGACAGCGAGTCAACGGCCTCTTGGATCCGGGCGCCCCCGGAATCGTTGATCGCCACAAACGGCATTCCGCTTTCGAGCGCGTAGTCCATGATGTCGCAAATCTTCTTGGAGTGCCGCATGCCCAACGCACCGCCGCCGACGGTTGCATCCTGGCTGAACGATGCGGCCGGTCGACCACCGACCCGTCCCACGCCGGTGACCACTCCGTCACAGGGCATGGGTTTGTTCTCCATCCCAAATTCATGGCAGGAATGATCGACGTGCATTCCCCACTCTTGAAAGGTGTTGGCGTCGAAAAAGACATCCAGCCGCTCGCGTGCCGAGAGCATTCCCTTTTCTCGGCGTTTGGCGTGCCGGCTTTCGCCACCGCCCAAACGCAATGTGGCGCGGCGTTCTTCTAGCCCAGTCAAAAACTCTTTTCGAATACTCCTGGTACTGCAGTTCTTTTTCCGTCAGGTCTCAGTTAAACGCCTCAATCTTCGTGCATGCCGAACGCCTGCAGGATCTTGCTGGCCGCTGCTTCGGGCGGCAGGTTGCCGGCAAGCACTTCGGATTCGAGTCCTTCGCGGATGCTCCGGACGCCGGGGTGCTTGCGAAGGGCTTGCTTCATTCGGTCTTCGATGATCGCCCACAACCAGCGGACTTGTTGTCGACGTCGTTTCGCGGCCAAGTCGCCGCTGGATTTCATCGCCTCGTAACGCTGTTGGACGGCTTGCCAGACGGCATCGACCCGCTCGTTGTGTAACGCGCTGCAGGTCAACACCTGCGGCGGATGATCTTGTTTTCCCAAAATGGAATGGATCGCCATCTCATATTGGTGGGCGGCCAGTTCGGCCGCTTTCAGTGTCGCCGAGTCGGCCTTGTTCACGGCGATCACATCGACGAGTTCCAACAGTCCCCGTTTGATTCCCTGCAAGTCGTCTCCGGCACCGGGCAGCATCAACGCCAAAAAGCAATCCGTCATTTCCGCCACCATGGTTTCGGATTGCCCCACGCCGACGGTTTCCACCAACACGACTTCGTAACCGGCCGCTTCGCAGACGAGTAAACTTTCACGCGTCTTGCTGGCCACGCCGCCGAGCGTTCCGGCCGAAGGTGAAGGTCGGATGTAAGCGTTGCGTTCGGCCGCCAGTCGAGACATGCGGGTTTTGTCACCCAGAATGCTGCCACCACTGATTCCGCTCGATGGATCCACCGCCAAGACTGCAACCCGTCGCCCCTGGGCGATCAATTGCAATCCGAGCGCTTCGATGAACGTGCTCTTGCCTACTCCGGGGGCGCCGCTGATGCCGACCCGGATGGCGTTGCCCGTGTAAGGCAACAATTGGGTCAATAGCGTCTCGGCTTGCCGCTGGTGCTCGGCATTGTTGGACTCGATCAGCGTCAACGCTCGCGGCAGTACCGTGATGTCGCAGTTGCGGACACCGGCAAAATAATCCTCCGTCGTCAATTGACGACGTCGTGGAACATCACGCTTCATGCTGAATTCCGATCAGGCATCTTGAGTCTCGACTGTTTCATCGACCGAGAACCCGAGTCGATCGGCGAGGTCTCGAACCACTCGAATCGCCGCCTCACTGATGACCGTACCGGGGCCGAACACTTCGGCGGCGCCGGCCGCGTACAACGCCTCGTAATCTTCGGGCGGGATCACTCCGCCGGCGACAATCATGATGTCCTCGCGGCCCAGATCTGCCAACGCTTTGCGGAGTTCCGGGACCAGGGTCAGGTGACCGGCCGCCAACGAGCTGACGCCCACCAGGTGCACGTCGTTTTCAACCGCTTGCCGCGCCGTTTCGGCCGGCGTGCGGAAAAGCGGGCCGATGTCGACATCAAAGCCCAAGTCGGCGAACGCGCTGGCGATAACCTTTTGTCCACGGTCGTGACCGTCTTGCCCCATCTTGGCGACCAAGATCCGCGGCCGACGGCCTTCGTTGCGTTCAAACGCCTCCACGATCTGGCCCACTTCCGTTGTCATGGATTCACTCTCAAGTGCGGCGGCATAGACGCCGCGGACAGATTGCACGGGCGCTTCGTATCGATTGTAAACCTTTTCCAACGCCGCGCTAATCTCCCCGACCGTCGCTTTGGCACGTGCCGCGTTGACGGCCAGTTCCAACAAGTTGCCTTGTTCGCTGCGCGCCGCTTCAGTCAACGCATCCAATGCCGCATCAACCTCGGACGCATCACGCTCGGCTCGGAGTTGTTTCAAGCCCGCGATCTGTGCCTTCCGCACCGCCGAATTATCGACGTGCAGCACACGCATGTCATCTTCGGTCGCCAGCCGATACTTGTTGACACCGATCAGGGTTTGTTGCCCGGAATCGATGCGGGCTTGGGTGCGGGCCGAAGCTTCTTCGATCCGCATCTTGGGAATCCCGGCTTGGATCGCCTGGGTCATCCCGCCGAGTTCTTCGATTTCAACCAAATGGCTCCAGGCACGCTGGGCCAAATCGTGGGTCAAGCGTTCGACGTAGTAGCTTCCGGCCCAGGGATCGACGACTTTGCACGTGTCGGTTTCTTGTTGCAAGAACAATTGCGTGTTCCGCGCGATCCGCGCGGAGAAGTCGGTCGGCAGGGCGAGCGCTTCATCAAGCGCGTTGGTGTGCAACGATTGCGTGTGACCGTGCGTCGCCGCCATCGCTTCGATGCAGGTCCGCGTGACATTGTTGTAAACGTCTTGAGCGGTCAAACTCCAGCCGCTGGTTTGGCTGTGCGTCCGCAGCGACAAGCTCTTGGGGTTCTTGGGGTTGAACTGTTTGATCAGTTTGGCCCAGATCATGCGGGCGGCCCGCAGCTTGGCGATTTCCATGAAATAATTCATGCCGATCGCCCAGAAGAACGACAGTCGTGGGCAAAAGGCGTCGACGTCCAAGCCCGATGCGATGCCCGTGCGGACATACTCCAGCCCATCGGCAAGCGTGTAGGCCAATTCCAAGTCCGCGGTCGCCCCGGCTTCCTGCATGTGATAACCGCTGATGCTGATGCTGTTGAATTTGGGCATCCGCTGGCTGGTGTACTCAAAGATCGAAGCGATGATCCGCATGCTCGGGGCGGGCGGATAAATGTAGGTATTGCGAACCATGAACTCCTTCAGGATGTCGTTCTGGATCGTGCCGGCAAGCTGTTCCGGTTTCACCCCCTGTTCTTCGGCGGCCACGATGTACAACGCCATGATGGGAAGCACCGCGCCGTTCATGGTCATCGAAACACTCATCCGATCCAGCGGGATGCCTTCGAACAGCGTCCGCATGTCTTGAATGCTGTCGATCGCCACACCGGCCATGCCGACGTCGCCGCTGACGCGGGGGTGATCCGAATCGTATCCGCGGTGCGTGGCCAGGTCGAAAGCGATGCTCAAGCCCATCTGACCTGCGGCCAAGTTGCGTCGGTAAAACGCGTTGGAGTCTTTGGCGGTTGAAAATCCCGCGTACTGGCGCACCGTCCAGGGACGCTGCACGTACATCGTCGCGTAGGGTCCACGCAAAAACGGCGCCAGCCCCGGCATCGTGTCCAAGTGGTCCAGTCCCGCACGATCGGCCGAGGTGTACAACGGTCGGACGGGGATCTGCTCCGGCGTCTGCCAACGCAGTTCGTCCGCATCGCCAGCGACCTTGGCTCGCCAGTCGTCTAACGAACCCGCCGCGCGGTTTTCGCTTTCCAACGGCACATCGGAAAAGTTTGGAATCAAGGTCATCGTACCGGCTCTCCTTCTTCAATCACACCGACTTGAGTCAACAGACTACGCAGCGTCTCGAGCACATCACAACGCATGAAGATAAAGCGGTCGACGCCCGCTGCTTTCCATGCCTGTTCGTTGTCACCCGGGTTTCCCGCCAGCACGACCGAGCTGGCTCCCGCCTGTTTTAGTTTGGCAGCCGCCGTGGGAACCACGTCGGCGTATAGTTTGTCCGAGGAACAGATCACCGCGATCGACGCGTCGGCTTGGCCAAACGCCTTCGCGGCAGCGTCCGCGTCCTCAAAGCCTCCGCGGTCGATCACTTCGAAACCGCCCGCTGCAAAGAAATTGCTCGACCAAGTTGCCCGGCCGCTGTAGTGCGACACGGGACCGAGGTTGGCCAAGAACACGCGTGGCCGTTTCCCCTGGGCATCTTGCCACGCGTCGCAGGCGTCACGCAATTGATCAAACGGCTCGGCCAGGCGTTGGGGCTCAATGGCGGCGATCGTTGCACTTTGGCCACGTCCCAGTCCAAGCGCGGCGGCGATCTGTCCCAGCGTCGCTCCGTCGGATGCCGCCGCGACCGCCGCGGCAACACGGTCCTCCGCCGCATCAAGCGACAGTGTTTCTTGCTCGGCCGATCGAACACCGCGAATCCGATCGGCGGCTTCCCCGGCAAGGGATTCCAGATCCGGTGCATCGCGAATCACCGGTTCTTCGCCGACGTTGGCGAACTCGCTGACGCCCGTGATCCCGCGTTTGCGAGTGGCGACATCCTTGGCCCGCGCCGCAGCCGTGGTCGCAATTTCTTTCGCAACCCAACCGCTGGTCAAAGCCGACAACATACCACCCTGGCATTCGGTTTCTTGGAAGATTTCCCACGCCTTGCCGGCCACGTCTTCGGTCAGCTGGTCCAAAAACCAGCTACCGCCGGCCGGATCGATGACGCGATGCAGGTGCGATTCTTCTTGCAACACCAGCGCGCTGTTGCGCGCGACGCGGCGGCTGAAGTCGTTGGACAATCCGGCCATCACATCAAACGGTACCGATGTGATCGCATCCGCACCGCCGATGCCGGCGGCAAAGACGGCCACCGAGTTGCGTAACAGATTGACATAGGGATCGTGTTTGGTCAGCACGCGGTTGCCGGTTCGGGTGTGAATCCGCATCGACCGCGAGTCTTCCGGCACGCCGCACGATTCCAGCACACGAGACCACAGCCATCGGGCGGCCCGCAGTTTTGCGATCGCTTGAAAGTGCTCGGTGCCCACGCTGACGCGAAACTGAATCTGTTTGGCCGCCGCTGACACGTCCATCCCCGCAGCGGTCATCGCTCGCAAGTATTCCACTCCCGTGGCCAGACTGAGCGCGATGTCCTGGGC
Source organism: Stieleria sp. (assembly GCF_041595215.1). NCBI lineage: Bacteria > Pseudomonadati > Planctomycetota > Planctomycetia > Pirellulales > Pirellulaceae > Stieleria > Stieleria sp. The sequence continues at coordinate 8,795 of NZ_JBFHKV010000057.1, forward strand.
CGCGCTCGCGCCGCCGTCGTGGTACGGCGAGCTATCCACGCCGACCGAGGTGACGTGCGGATAATGCTTGGACGTCCAACTGGCTAAATCGGACATCATGGACAGAGCCGACGAGGGTTCCAGCGGCAACGTTCCCCGGCGTGCAAGCTCACCCAGCGGATCGGCGTTCAGCGCCGCTTTCGCGGTTTCCGGCGAGACGCCGCGCCGCTTCCAGGTCACCATCAGGGTCGCCGCGGCGGGAAAGAATGCCGCGCCGGCGTCCAACGCAACCGTGACCATTTCCAATTGAACGTCGCCGAGCAGTTTGTCCATGTCATCCACGCCATAGACCATCACGCCATCGCGACCGACGCAACCGGCGCTTGCCGCGTGATCGGGATCCAGTCCGTTGCGTGCAGCTTGGTCCAGCCGGATCTGGATCGATGTCACACCGCCGCTCAAGTCCGCCAAGATCGCCTGATTGCAGGCACCCGGGCAGGGCGCGGTGAACTCCTGACGCAAATCCCATCCGGATTGGACCGATCCCAGCGGACGTCCCCCGCGAACCCGGTTCGCCAAACCCGGGAACCCCATCGGATCGTCTTGGCCACTGTCATCGCGGCGACTGTAGAGCGGTTCAATGGCGAGCCCGTCATATGTCTTTAAGACAAGCTTCTTTTCAAAGGGCGCTCCGGCGAGCGCCTTTTCGACCAGCGTCCGCCATTGATCGTAGTCGACCGGAGGGAAATCATCTTGAATACTAAATTCACGGGGAAACGTGACCGTCATCGTGCTTTCATTCAATACGAGTAATGTGGCCTTACCTTCCAAAGTGGCGTAAGCTTCCAGCTTGCAATCTTCGAGCTTCCGGCTCGCCCATCACAGACCCCCGCCATCAGCTTCCGCCGGCCGGTTCACAAAGTTCGGTCAGCACCCCGCCGGAACTTTTTGGATGCAGGAACGCGATCTGCATATGATGCGATCCCCCACGCGGTTTTTCATCGATCATCCGCAAACCGGAATCTTGCAATTCAGCGATACGGGCCTGGATGTCTTCGACGGTGTAGGCCAAATGGTGCAAGCCTTCGCCGCGTTTTTCGATGAACTTGGCAACCGTGCTGTCGTCCGACGTCGGTTCGAGCAATTCCAGTCGAACGTCGCCGGCACGAAAGAATGCGACCCGCACCTTTTGGCTTGGGACGTCCTCCAGCCCTTCGAATTCCAATCCGAGTGCCCCTTCGTAGAACGCCTGGTGGGCATCGATGGACTGCACCGCGATGCCGATGTGATTGAGAGACTTGACCGCCATTTTGATCATCCGTTGTTAATGGGAAACATTCATCGTGTTGGATGCCTTGCCTTGGCAACTTTCAATCGCGTCCAGCGCGTGGCCGGTCAAGAAACTTGCCAGCGCGGTGGGGGCGCCGAGCAGGGCGTGGGTTATATCGAAATTCGAAACCTGTGTGGCGAATCGATGTGAGAATGGTGGGTGGAACCAACGCTGGGGCAGTTCGACCGCGAAGTGTCGCATGAATTCCATGTTCAGTGTCCGATCGATCAATCCCGTCCGATCGCCGACGTCCATCACGACACCCTCGAGCGCCAACAGCGATTTACGGAACAGCATCAAGTCTTCGGGGACTCGCAATTTGGCTTGCTGGACCGCCTCGTCGAGCATCGCGACCAGCCAACTCAATCCGGGGAATCGACCGCGACGGACGCATGCGACCCATTTCTCGGCAACCGCCTTGAGGGCTGTTTCATCGGGCCGTTGCGGCGCGGCCAGTTCCGCCATTCGCAACGCGACGCCGCGCGCATCGAGCACCACGGCGGCCAACGAAATTTGCACGATCATTCGCCTGACGTCGGCCCCCAATCGTCCGACCAGACTCCAATCCAGAATCCCCAGTCGGCCGTCGTCGGTCAGAAATAAATTGCCGGCATGTGGATCACCGTGAAAAATCGGATCCTCGCGTTTGGAAAATACCGGCGCCGCGATCAACGCTTCACCGAGCAACGCGGCAAGCTCTCGTTTTGGTCGCCCGCCAAACAGTCCGTGGTCGGTCACCTTGCCGCCGCTGAGACGTTCCATGCAGGTCACGCGTTTGGTGCAGTGCTCCAGCAATTCAGGGATCTGCACCCGTGGTTCATCAGCAAAAAACGCCTTGGCTTCCACCAGATGTCGCTGTTCGTTCTCCAACTGCACTTCGTCCAGCAGTTTGACGTGCGCCTGACTGAATGCGTCTTCGTAATCCAGCTCGGGGATCTGCAACTCCTGGCAGCGGCGATCCAATTGCTCGCCGACCTGCGTCAGCAGCCGCAGCTCGTGATCGAGTTGTTGTTCGATACCGGGTTTGAGAATCTTGAACACGCCCTTGGTCGTCGTCTGGCCATTTGAGTTGGAGCCGCTGGACGATTGATTCCGATCAAACGGCACGACCACCGCCACGCTCGCTTCGGCGATCGCCGGTCCAAGTGTGATGCCCAAGCGATCGAGCGGTCCGAGTTCCTGGGCGATTGCCTGCTCGAGCACCGGTTGCGAAACCACCGGCGGAAGACTTTCCAATTCGCTCAAGTAACCGCGCAGTTCCAGCGGCAGACGTTTGTCACGCGCCAGAATCTGGCCGACCTTGTGCAACACCGGCGAGCTGCGGGCGAGAATCCCCAGCCGCTGTGAGAACGACGCCGACGCCGGCAATTGGGCTTGAGCCCGCACAATCGACATCTGTTGTTCCGGCGGCAGACCACCAAGAAACAGACTCAACCCCTCCCGAATCGGACGCGCAAATCGCGCGTGTTCGGGAGGCAGGATCGACTGAAACGCGGCTTCATCGAGCAGGAATTCCCAAGGGGGAGTCATCTCAGCCACCCGACCTTTCCGATAGCCAAGCTTCCATGTGCGGCCAGGTATTTTTCTCGGCGCCGCGTCCGGCCATGATGCCGATGTGCCCACCTCGCACTCGAAACAGTTCCTTGTCTTCGCTGCCCACCAAGTCCATGATCGACTCGGACTGGCACGGGGGTGTGATGTGATCGGCTTCGGCAATCACGTTGAACAGATTGGCTTTCAGCTTTTTCAAGTCGACCGTTTCGCCGCGCAGTTGCAGCGTTCCTTTGACGAGCTTGTTTTCTTTGTAGAGCTCATTGATCAACTGCTTGTACGCGCCACCGGCCATCGGGATGATGTCGCGGACCCAGGTGTTCATGGCGTGCCAGGCTTCTACGGTTCCGGGGTTTTCGATCTTGTCCCACAACATGCTGTAGCTGCCGAAGTAATTTTCGATCGGCTTGAGCATCTTGGCACCCGAATCGATCATTTCACCCGGGACGTTGCCCAGTTTTTCGACGATCGTGTCGGCATTGAACGCCGGGTTGCTGGACCAACGCGTGAACCCTCCGGCCTCTTGGTCACTGAAGTCCAGCGGTGCGGTCAGCAGCATCAGATTCTTCAGCCCGTCATCGGGTCGCAGCGCCGCGTACATCGTGCTGATCAAGGCGCCCAAGCACCAACCCAGCATGCTGAACTCCTCCGCCCCCGAGACGCTTTTGAACTTGCGAATCGCACGCGGCAGGTATTCCAGCGTGTAATCATCGAAGCACATGTTCTTGTCTTCGGGACCGGGTTCACCCCAGTCCATCAAATACAGATCGTAACCGTGCCGCAGCATGTACTCGACGAAACTGTGGCCGGGCCGCAGATCCAGCACGTGCGGTCGGTTCATGATGGCAAACACCATGAACAACGGCACCGGTTTGCGATCCTGTTCCGGTACGACCGGGATGTAGTGATACAGTTTGGCCTTGTTGAGTGTCCAAACCACTTCCTTCGGCGTTTGGGCGATTTTGGCATCGGTGGTGAGCATCCGGTTGAATCGGTCAAGATTCTCGGTGGCCCGGTGCCAGCCTTCGCAGACATCCGAGAAGGAAGGCATGCCGTTGTCCACCGCTGGGGTCGATTCTTTCGTGGTCATGTGATTCCCCTTCAGTTGGTTGTTTGCGTGTCGTTGGATTGAGCCCCCTCGCTCAGTCGCGCGTCGAGATCATCCAACCGCATTTCGATATTGGTCAGACGCTCGGCCAGACGCGTGATGTCATCACGAGTGGGCATGTTCAGTTGAGCCATGGCCTGAGCCATGCTGGATTCCATGGCTTTGCGAAACGGTCCGCTGGTCGTCAGCCAGGCGTCCAGCATGGCGCCGGTTGATTCGGCATAGGCCTCGGTATTGACGAAGTCCGTCATGATCTTCGACCACGTTTCCATGTTGGAATCGCGCATTTGTTTCAGCATGCCCGTCGGATCGAAGGGGTCGAATGTTTGATTGTCTTTGGATTGCGACATCTTGGTTCTATTGGCTCCTGTAAACGTTTCGAAATAACCTCTTCGATCGTGGCGTCTGGTCCGACGCGCGCGGTCGGCCTTACATGAAGGCTCCACCATTGACGTTGATCTGTTGCCCGGTGATGTAATCGCCGTCGGCGACCAGGAAGGTCACGGCTTTGGCAATCTCTTCGGGATGGGCAAATCGTCCCATCGGGATCCCACCGCGGATCTTGGCTTGAATCACCGGCGGGACCGCTTCAAACATGTCCGTGTCGGTGTATCCCGGCGCGATCGCGTTGACCGTGATGCCCGAATGCACCAGCTCCGCGGCGGCCGTGCGGGTGAACGCGATGATCCCACCCTTGCTGGCGCTATAGTTCGCCTGCCCGATCGCCGGCAATTGACCATTCATCGAGCTGATGTTGACGATCCGGCCATAACTTTGCGACGTCATGATCGGGATCGCGGCCGAGGTGCAGAAAAAGCATCCGCCCAAGTTGGTTTGAATCACTTCCATCCATTGCTCATCGTTCATGCGGGGCAACATCGCATCGCGGGTGATCCCCGCGTTGTTGACCAGAATGTCCAGATGGGTGAATTCATCGGCGATCTTTTGAACCATCGCCCGTGCCTGTTTGGGGTCACCGATGTTGGCTTGCGCCAACAGACACGTCCCCCCTTCGCGACTGATTTCGTCGGCCACCTCTTGGGCCTTGGCCTCGTTACTGGAGAAATTGATGGCGACCCTGGCCCCCTCGCGGGCGAGTTCTAACGCGATCGCACGTCCGATCCCACGTGACCCGCCGGTGACCAATGCCGTTCTTCCGTCGACCCTTCCCATTGTCTCATGCTCCGTGTCAATTCAATTGTGATGTACAGATTCAGTGATGCCGTTAGATGTGTTCAAAAATGGCCGCGATCCCCTGCCCGCCGCCGATGCACATCGTCACCAAGGCGCGTTTTTTGCCGGTGCGATTGAGTTCGTACAGCGCCTTGATCACCAGGATCGCACCGGTCGCGCCGATCGGGTGACCGAGCGAAATCCCGCTGCCGTTGGGGTTCGTGCGGTCCATCGGCAATTCCAATTCGCGGCACACCGCCAGGGCTTGCGAGGCGAACGCTTCGTTGACTTCAAAGACATCGATGTCGTCGAGTCCGAAACCGGTCTTTTCGAGCAGCTTGCGAACCGCCGGGACCGGCCCCATCCCCATGTACTTGGGATCCACACCGGCATAGGCGTAATCCACCAACTTGCCCATCGGCTTCAGTCCGCGGCTCTCGGCGACCTGGGCATCGGCCAAGACCAAGGCGGCCGCGGCATCATTGATGCTCGATGCGTTGCCGGGCGTCACCGTCCCTTCCCGATCAAACACCGTGGGCAGACGCGCCAGTTTTTCCGTCGTCACGCCGTAACGCACCGTTTCGTCGACTTCAAAGGGAACCACGTCCCGTTTGACTTTGATGTCGATCGGAACAATCTGCGCTTTGAAGTATCCGTGATCGATCGCGGCTCCCGCACGGCGGTGACTCTCCACCGCGAACGCATCTTGGTCTTCACGCGAGATCTGATATTTCTTGGCGACGTTTTCCGCCGTGACACCCATGTGACAATCGTCAAAGGGGTCGCTGAGCGCACCGACCATCATGTCGACCAACGTCGTGTCGTTCATCCGCGCCCCGAAACGCATCGCGGCAGAACTGTACGGCGAGCGACTCATGTTCTCGGCACCGCCGGCAACGGTGACGTCCGCATCGCCCAACATGATCGCATGGGCCGCCGTGATAACCGCCTGCAACCCGCTGCCGCAGAGACGATTCAATGTCAGCGCCGGCGTCTCATGCGGCAAGCCGCCTTTGATCGCTGCGACGCGAGCCAGATAATGATCATGGGCATCGGTATGAATAATGTTTCCAAACACCGCATGTCCGACATCGCTCGGCTTCACGCCCGAACGCTTCACCGCTTCCTTCACACACTTTGCGGCCAAGTCGCACGGCGGGGTGTCTTTCAAGCTGCCGCCGTATCCTCCGATCGGTGTTCGCACGCCACTGAGTACCACCACTTCACGCGTCATCTCGCTGGCTCTCCTCTACAACACGTTGATTAATACGGCACCTTGAAGAATTCGCACCGAGTGCGGGAACAAGGACACCAGACTTGCCACTTCAAAGATTCAACTCCTCGGTGGGCAATGGCGTCAGCCGGAGCAAACGCTATACCAATCATGGGGGACGCCCCGTGCCCGGGAGTGTGAAACGACGACGGGCAAACCCACAGACACCAGCGATCTGCAAACACGCAATCAAGCGCACTGGCGCGCGGAATCATCCCGACTTTCTGGCCGTCGATCAGTACCTGCTTCTGACTGATTCCAAACGAACTGTGCGGTGGCGTAGCACTTGCAGTGCAAGACGCTCCACTTCGTGCGTAATCGCTCGTTTCGTGACACCCTTCGCACGTTCGTGACGTTCGCTCTGCGAACCGCCGTCGCCAGTGGTGTATGAAGTAAACGTTGACAACCAACGCAGCGTTCCTGTTAGCGGTAGGGCGCAAGCCCTCCGGTCAACGCAGCCGTTCCTGTTAGCGGCAGGGCGCGAGCCCTCCGGTCAACGCAGCCGTTCCTGTTAGCGGCAGGGCGCGAGCCCTCCGGTCAACGCAGCGTTCCTGTTAGCGGTAGGGCGCAAGCCCTCCGGTCAAC
>NZ_JBFHKV010000058.1:0-15659 GCF_041595215.1 Stieleria sp.
CTTGCAGCCCACCACCGAGCAAGTCGCCACCGAGCAGATCGTCACCGAGCAGGCTGTCACCGCCGTCGGTCAACCGGTCATCTGCCGCTGGCGTTTCACTTTCGTCTCGTGCTGCGATCCGCAGCGTGTTGCGCAGTTGATCGACCGACAGCGGAGCCTGCGTGTCGCGATCGGGGGCCGGAGCGATGCGTTGGAGTTGGTAGAACGATTCTGGATTCCAGGCCGCGGGATGGGGGGAGCGTTGTGGGGGCTGCCATGATTCTCGCCACGAATCTCGGTCGCTCGGATGCGACCAGGACTGCGGCATCGTTTGCTGCGCCGCCGCGGGGGCTGGGCGAAGCGTCAAGATCACGGTGATGGATGCCACCAGAACGATGGATTTGGCTTGCATTGCCCGCCTGTCCGGAGTTCGGAAGGATCAAAACGGGGCCGGTCGACTGCCACCGGCCTGACTCTTCGATTCGTCCTGACAGCACCGTTGCATCCGGTCGGACTGTCATAGCTGGTTCAGGCTTCCTAATCGGAACAGCTTATTGAGGAAAAACCCTCTGCGGGGTCACCGCAGGTCACGTTGTCGGTGATTTTTCGAGCTAGCGTTCAGTGTTCGCGCAGTCGGCGCGAAAGCTAATCAAACCGGACTGGTTCTCAGTCCAATCCCGGCAGACCCTCTCACAACGGTTGTCAGAACGATGCCAGCGTATTCCTACAAGACCTTGCCCACCGAGGGGCAAGCGAAAACGTATCGATGCAAAGTGGTCGGAGACAGCGCCGCAACACTCCAGGTCGGTCGCAAGCCACTGAAAGTCTTCGTTCGTGAAACATCCGGTGGCGGTTTCACACTAGGACTTGGCCCCAAACTGGCAAAAAAGATCAAGTCGGGCAAAAGCTACGATCTTCGCTATGACGGGCGTCGCATGCAAGTCATCGCCGAAACGTTCGTCGAAACGGTTCAAGGCGAGGCTCGATTGCAAGTCGGTACGATCCGTGAATACGAACCGAAAGAGCGCTGGGCATTTCGTCTCCCCTTTACCAAAGGTTCTCGCGTGATCGGACATGAATCTGGCATCAATAGTGGTGCTGCCTACGGTGGTTTCGTGTTGGTACTGTTTTGCGTCATGTCGCTGCCCGGCGTCGGCGACCGACTCGGCACCGCACCTCGAATCGAATCAGCCCTGGCAATGATGAGCAAGAACATCACCGACGTGGTGCACGCAATCCGCCACTAACCCGCAAATCTTTCCTAAAGCCTCTCGTCGTCGTAACCGATACAAATGGTGTTCGCATCCGCGGACGCCATTTTTTGATGCGCCCTGGCACCTGGGCTGACACTCTATCCCGCTGTGAAGTGGTGAACGAGAGCAACACGATGAGAGCTGACCGCAAACCAGACGAGCGACTGAGTCGTGTTTCACGCACGCTGATGGGCCTAGCGCTGCTCGGCTTCGCCGTGACATCCAGCACCGGTTGCCGACTGTGTTGCGACCGCGAGGACCAGGCCTATTCGGCCTATGGTGGCAGTTGGGAGCGGACGCAGCGTGACTCGGGACGCGTCGGCAGTCTGTTTGATCCCGGCGGTGCTCGTGTCGGAGACGTTTCACCTCGCGACTCGGGGCGTGACGAAATCGAAGCCCGCGAGCGGGTCGCACCGCTCGGTGGCGTCAAATCCAGGGGCTCCGACGGCGACCCGACACCTGAACCGCCCCGGCTCGAGAAAAAGTCGGACGAGGAAACCGAGCAGGAATTTCAGGAGCGATTGAAACGGTTCCAGAAAGAGAAAATGCTCAACGCGAGCATCGTCCCCGGTGAACCCTCGCCGCCCGATTTTCGCTAACCCGTCGCGCCGCTGATGCGGCCGTCATCGCCGTGTGCTTACGGTTCGTCGATTAGTACGACGTCATCGGGCAGCGGCAGCATTCCATGCCGGGTCAAGCGGTCCAATTCACGGTAGCGGATGCGCACATAGTCGGTCGTGTTGTTCAATGCCTGCTTCATTCCGGCTTCGATCAACGCTTGGACTTTGGCGTTATCGATCTTGCCGCCACGTCCCGCCACCGAAGACAGCGGTACCCGCATGACTTCCAGTTCCTTGGCGGCATCGAGAAAGTGTTTTTCAATCCGTGGGTCGGAGGAGATCCGGACATGATCGAATTCGTGACGCACCACGCGGTCGTCCCAAAACTGATTTGCCGATGGCGGAGAACGCAGCCAGACATCGTGTGTTGAAATTAATTTGATGGAGCGAAAGCGCACGCGAATCGACACCATCGTTTGGCTCAGTGCGTTTCGTCGACTTTCAATCTGCCATTGCGCGCGGCTGTCGTAGCGATAACGAAACGTGAACCGAGTCTCACCGGCCAACCGTTGACCGACCGGTAGCAATGCCGCATCGCTGGTCGGCTGACCGCCGGTGATCAATCGCACCGTCCCGCGGCGGATCAACGCGGCGACTTCGGGTGTCGGTTTGGGCAAGTCATCGAGTCGAATTTCAACGCTGCGGTCATCTCGGTCTCCACCGCGCTCGGGACTGCGATCGGCCGTTTCCCTTTGGCCCAGCGCTGGCGCAGTGCAGATCAGTGACATCGCCAACACACTGGCGATGCAAGCCAACCGATGAGTTGACGGTGAAGGGTCACGACGTAACGGATGCATGAGATTCCCGGGTTGTTCGGTAGCGCATGCCAAGCGTCTGCATCGGTGAGTTTGGAAGCTGCGAAGCGTTGCGGTGGATGTGGTTTGGCACACTCGCTCGCGCGTCCTGGCTTGTAAGGGAAATTGCCGTTTCAAATGTCACGCATCGCAGCAACCTGTTCTTCAAGATCGATGTTGAATCGGTTCACCAACGCAGAAACCGAGTCAGCATTTCGATCCCCGGCTGGGTGAGAAAGCTTTCCGGGTGAAACTGCCATCCTTCCAGTTGAAAGTTCTTGTGGCGGACACCCATGATTTGTCGTTGTCCCCCGGTGTCGGTCCAGGCGGCGACTTCCAAACAGTCGGGCATGGTTTCGGGGTCGATCACCAGGCTGTGGTAGCGCGTGGCGACGAACGGATTGCGAAGCCCTTGGAACAACCCTTTGTCATCGTGATAGATTTCGTCCGTCTTGCCGTGCATCAGTTGAGGTGCTCGGATGATCGTCGCACCGAACGCTTGACCGATCGATTGATGCCCCAGGCAGACGCCCAGCATGGGCACCTTGCCGGCGAAGCGACGAATGCACTCGACACTGACGCCGGCTTCGTTTGGCGTGCAGGGGCCAGGCGAAACCAAGATCCGATCCGGCGACAGCGATTCCATTTCATCGACCGAGACTTCGTCGTTGCGAAACACGCGCAGCTTCGTCGTCGGGTCGATCTCGCCCAATCGTTGCACGAGGTTGTAGGTGAATGAATCGTAGTTATCGATGACGATGACCATGCGGAAACCAGGTAACAACGGGGCTGTCTGTCAATGGGAATCTGAACGCGATTGGACAAAATGCAAATCTTTCATTTTGGAGCGATAAACGCTCTTCTGTCTTGTTCGCGAGAGCATCTATAATGACGTGCATCAGGCGATTTGCCGAGAGCCTGACGCGTCACTTCGAATCGGAAAAGAGACGAAACGCTCGGCGGTTTGCGACCTCGGGTCGCGCGTTATCGTAATCTGTTGTCCATTGTCGGCAGAATCGGACCATCGCAAGGAGGGGGCGTTGCCCCGGATCTGCTGTCGGTTTCTGCCCCCTTATCATTCGTCGATCCCGGAATTCCGCCAGTGCTCTCGGTTCGCCCCAAAGTCGCCGAACTCGCGTTTCACGTTTTCAGCCGTTCGCTCCACCCCGAACTCTACCGGGTGCATCGCACGCGGCGAATTGAGCGAAGTGCGTATCACGCGCAAGTCAATATCACCAATTGTGGGCACGTGATCACCTGGAACACGACCGGCAAAACGCCGGTGACCGTGTGTGAAGTCGCCACCAGTGCCCATCAACCCTTGCCCACCAAACGCTGTCTGGTCAGCCATTCACTCAAGGGCAGTCGCACCGACAAGGCCGATTTTCATTTCGGCATCGGCTATCGAACCCATTTCCAGCTCGAGCCTGTCGCGCCGGACATGTTCTTCATGGTGCAGCAGCAACTTTCCAAGCAGCCCACCGAAGGCCTGCTACACACCTTCGATGCCAGCGGCAGGATGTCGCTCGGGGCACTTAGCTACGTCAATATCGAGACACGCCAACGCTCGATGTTGGTTCAGGCGATTCACACGTTTCCCGACGATTATGCGATCGTGAAAGTCGAATCGTTGTTCTCCCTGCCCGACGCATGATGTCCGGAGGCGTGGGGTAAGCATCTTGCTTGCCGGTCTTCACACGTTGAAAGCTTACAGCTCGCAAGCGGGGTGCTTGGGTTTCGCAAGTTGGACGCATCGGTTTCGCAAGCTGGAAGCGTACGCCACTTTGGGGTTGAATTGGATAGCGCACTTGTTTCGCGTTTCGTCGGCGTCGTCGATCTGCAAGACGGACTCGCGGTTCACGGTGTCGGGGGGCAGCGCGATCAGTATCTGCCGGTGTCGATTTTTCGAACCGCCGGTCCGTCGTCCCTTCGAATCGACGGGGATGCGTGTCGATTGATCGACGGCTACCAAAGCGTCGGGATCGGTTCTTTCTACGTTGCCGATCTGGATGGCATCCGGCATGACCGTTGGCAACAGTCGCTCATCGAAGCGATCGTCCATCGCGAGCCGGCGGCCAATGATTCCGATCGCCGTGGAACTCTGTTCCTTGACCTGGGACTGCGTGCGGCGGTCGCTCCAGAGCGTTGGGACTGGATGGAATCGTTGGTTCGCAGCAACCCGAGCGTCGTGGTGATCCTGGCAACCGAATGCGCCGGCGACGTGTCGTTATTGGGAGACGTGTTGTCGCGCGTTCCGCATGACCAAGTGGCTGTCAGCTTTGACTACCAAGACGGGCGCTGGTTGTCCGCATCGACTTCGGAAGAGGCTTGGTTCGAGGCCTGTCGCCGGGCCGCGATCGCCACGGTGATCGGACTGGATCTGGCGTCTGTCGGGGGCACGTCGATCGAGCGTACGCTTGAGTTGTGCAAGCGGATTCGACGTCAATTGCCACAACCGCGTTACGTGACCGGCGGAGGGATTCGGAGCGCCGGCGATGCGCAGTGTTTGCTCGATGCCGGCGCCGATCAATTGCTCGTCGCCAGTCTGTTCGCCGAGTGATCGTCTTGGTTGACGCATTTGCGTCGCGGAACTCGAATGCGGTTCGTTTCGGTTGGGATTGCAACGGCGAACCGCGAGGCGAGTCCGTGTCCCTAGCGGCGGCGTTTGACTTTGCGGTGCATCGGATTGAGCCGTTTCCGCATCGGGTCGACCTCTTTCTTCTCCGGTTCGGCCAGTTTCTCGGGGGCTTCGAATCCGGGGATCGAGTCGCGGATCAGCAGTTTGTTGATTCGCTGTTCGATGCTGGTCAGGAAATCGCCCTGGCCGGGAACGATGAACGTGAACGCCACGCCGTCGCGGCCCATCCGCCCCGTCCGTCCGACACGGTGAACGTAGTCGTCGCTGTCTTCGGGAACGTCGTAGTTGATGATGTGTGAAATCGTGCTGATGTCGATGCCGCGTCCGACGACATCGGTGGCGACCAGGATCTCCAAGTCACGATCACGCAAGCGTTGCAGAACACGATCGCGCTCACGCTGGGCCATGTCGCCGTGCATGGCGGCACAGGAGGGATGTTCTTTGCTGATCGCACGATACAGGCGATCGGTGCCGCGTTTGGTGCGACAGAAGATGATCGCTTGCTCGGGTTTCTCCCGTTTCAACAGCTCGACCAGCAGGTCTTGCTTGCGTTCTTGCGGAACCGTGAAGTAATGCTGCTCGATCGTTTCGACCGACATTTCGTTTTTGCAGCAATCGATCACGATCGGGTCGACCATGTAGGATTCGGCCAGTCGTTGGACCGTGGGGGGCAGCGTTGCCGAAAGTAGCAGCGTTTGTCGGTCTCGCGGGCACTTTCGCAAGATGCGCTCGATCTGGGGCCGAAATCCGATGTCCAGCATCCGGTCGGCTTCGTCCAACACGACGCACCAGACGTCTTTGGTGCGGAGGGACCGTCGTTGCAGGTGGTCGTGCAGTCGTCCGGGGGTGCCGACGACGATCTGCACGCCGTTTTCAAGTTGTCGCAGTTGGGTGCGGATGTTTTTGCCACCGGCCAACACCGCGATTTCGGTGTGCACGCCGGCTGCCAATCGTTGCGCCTCGCGGCCGACCTGGTCGGCCAACTCACGCGTCGGGACGACGATGATCGCTTGCGGGTCGCGGCAGTCTTCGAGTGAATCGAGCTGTTCAAGGATCGGGATCGAAAACGCGGCGGTTTTGCCAGTCCCGGTGCGGGCTTGGCCGATCACATCGAGCCCCTGGAGCGCCAAGGGGATCAGTTCCGATTGAATCGGGGAAGGTTTTTCGAAACCGGCTTTTGCGAGCGCTCGGCGCATCACCGGGGACAGGTCCAGGTCGTCGAAACTGGCTTGTGCAGGTTCGAGGGTTTCCATTTGATTTGCATTCATGCCGCTAGCATAGCGACAACGCGCGTTTTCCACTACGACAGCTCGTCACCCTCGGGGCAACCAATTTGCCGAGGCGACGGATTGTTCCAGCCGAACGCGTCCCTGGCACCGCATTTCTTCTTCGGCAGCCGCCATTCGGATATGCACCATCACGTCGTTGCCCGCAGGCACCCGGTCCTGCCAGGCGATCGGGATGTGGATCCCATCGATGGGGGCCTGTCGAACCATGTCACGGACCTGTTCGGGGTTGAAGTCCCAGCGTCCGATCCGAGCGTCTTCCGAATCGTCGTCGGGATCCAGCACCACAACGGTCAGGTCCGCGTCGACATCGAAATTTTCCAGCGAGAGTGAACGGCCTTTGTCGTCGACGACCGTCACGACCAGGAACAGCCCGTCGATGTCGGCGTCTTGGTCAAATTGATGCCCGCCGGACAGGCCGTCGTGCAACTCCAGCCGGTCCGGGATCGCGAGCGGTTCGGTTGTGGGAGGTTCGAACCCCATCGTTTTGGCGTCGTCAGGATTCTTCACCTTACCCGGCGGCGATTCGGGATCCTCGTCCGGAGGCAGCGGCGGGCCGGGAATGATCTGATCGTCCATCAATTCGCCCTCGCCGGGCGGAATGAGTTCGGCCGGAGGAGGAAGTTCCAGGAACGGGCCTTCCGATTCCGTCGGCTTCGGAGCAGCGGGCGTTTCGGTTGGCATACCCAGGCCTTCTTTGGGAACGCTTTCTGTGGGCGGGTCGACCAGCGGCAGGGGCGAATCAGACGTCTTGGGGGCGTCTTGGACCGGCACGTTATCGATCGCCGGGGGCAGCGGCAGGCCCGTTCCGGCGGCGGGTTCCGGCGTTGGCGCTGGCGTGGGTGTTTCGGTTCCCGGTTGTTCGGTCTGGTCTGGAGTGGACGGCCGGGCCGGTTCGGTCACGTTGGGCGAATTCAGGTCCAAGATCTCGTAGTCATCCGGTGGGGGCGCGCGCTGATCGTCCGGCACTTGCGGCGGGCTTTGGTTCAGGATGCGTTCTCGGGGAACTCGATCGGACGGCCCTTCCGGGCGGAGGTCTTGGTTGCGCGACCGTTCCAGTTCATCGCGAAGCACGCGGTTCTGGTAATCGGCGTCATACAGCTGATCTTCCAGCACACGAATCTCATTGGCCATCTTGGCGCGATACAGGTCTTCGTGGGCACGGCCGCGGCAGCCTGGGGACAATCCGATCAGACAGCAGATCGCAAGCAGCGGGACGGGGAAACGCGCGGAGCGATTGCTAGCATCCCAGGCGTCTTTGGGAAGCCTGGCGTGTCGCAAGACGGGAACGGAGTCGGCCGGTCGCGCTGTCACAAGGAGCTTTGAAAAAGTCAGATGATTGGCTGAAGAAACAACAGCGAACGTCCGGTGCACCGGTTCGCTGTGTGTCGAGTACCAATCTGAGGGCGGTCAGGTCAAGTGTTCCTGTTGTTTCAGGTTTCAGGTTTCAGGTTTCAGGTTTCAGGTTGTCGCATTGGTCGCATTGGTCCTCTTCGTCCTATGACACCTCGATGGGACCGATGCTCCCCGGCCCGGTAGCCGTGTTTGGCAAGCTGTAGCGGTTACGCCGTGTTTGAGGATTTTTCCGATTTTTCGGATTTTGCCTTTAGGAGACTTCGGGGGCTCGTCGATATCGCAACTGACAGGTCGTGCCCGCTGCGTGAAACGCGGCGGCACTCCGAAAACCCATGCTGCGTTTGGCCTCCCTTTGCCATGACGTCAGTCTTCCGCGAGCGTCGCGGATCCGGCCGCAGCCGGGTTTTACCCCCCCAGAGTCTCAAGTGGTGACGACCGTGCCTAACTTTCAATTATCCCGCCCGCTCGCTGTCGCCTTGTTGGCAGCATTTTCGCTCAGCCCGCTCGGCGCACCGAGTGCCAGCGCACAGACCTCATCGGGGCAGCATCGCGATGACGTCGATCCGTCCGAGCATGTGCAGGCGGCCCGTGCCAGCTGGTCTCCCACCCGAACCTCTGCGGGCGTGACGAAACAAGTCCAGCGTCCAACGAGCCAGCCGGCAGTGCAACCCAAGAACAGTCGCCACGCCCAGGCGGTGCGGCCGACCAAGCGAACGTCTGCCGGCAAATCGGCTTCGACGAATGCCGCCGCGGCGCGTCCGTCGGGCGTCCGGCAAGCCGGACACCAAATCCCAACGCCTCCGCCGATGGAAGGCGAAATCATCTACGAATCAGCGATTGTCGACGGCTCCTGTGACGCGATGGGAGCGAGCTGCGGTTGCGGTTCGCTCGGGTGCGATGGCATCGGTTGCGATTCCATGGGCAGTTGTGGGCCTAATTGCGGATGCAGCATGTGCGGCGAGCTTCCCAGCGGGCGTGCTTGGCGACCGGCCATCACGCTCAGTCTTCCCCAAGACGGTTGGGTTTCATTCGAAGGCCTCGGGATCTGGTCCGACGGGATGGAGCTGCCCGCTCTGGTCACGCAATCACCCTCGGGGACCGCTCAAGCCGACGCCGGAGTGTTGACGCGAGACACCACGACGACGGTGTTTGGTGGCCCCGGCCGCGCTCTGTTTGACGATTCACGGACCGGTTGGAGACTGAAGTTCGGATTCTGGTTGGATCGATGCCACACCTGGGGTGTCGGTGCAGACTACTTGGAACTCGATCGCGAATCGGAAACGTTCTCGGCCACCAGCACGGGCGACCCGATCTTGGCTCGACCGTTCTTCAACACACTGACGGGCCGAGAGGACGCCGAGCTGGTCGCGTTGAACAACGGTGCCGACATTCAATTGACCGGAACGGTCGGCGTGACCGCTTACAGCGAACTTGCCGGTGGCAGCGTTTATCTGCGACGCATGATGTGCTGCGACGAGGGTTGCCGCCAATGGTTGTTCTGCGGATGTGCCGGCCACTACTGCTCGCGATCGGAATTTCGAGTGGGATATCGATTCATGCAACTCGATGAAGGGGTGGCCATCAGCGAAGACCTGACCAACAACGGAACCTTCAACATCGGTGACTTCGATATCATGGATCAGTTTGATACCGAGAACCAATTCAACGGTATCGACTTTGCTTGGAACTACCGCATCACACGCGGCTACTGGACGTGTGAAAGCCTCGTCCGCCTGGCGGTCGGCAACACGCGTCAAACCGTTCGCATCGCGGGCCAGACGGTGATCGTCGATCGCAACGACACGAGCAATCAGACCACGGACACTTACGACGCCGGTCTGTTGGCATTGGCGTCCAATAGCGGGACGCACCAACAAGATGAGTTCTCCGTGCTGCCCGAGTTGAATCTGACACTGGGATACCAGTTGACCGATCACTTGAAGGCGACCTTCGGATACACCGGAATCTACTGGTCCAACGTTGTTCGTCCGGGGCAACACATCCCGACGATGATTGACACCAATCAGTTGCCGCCGGCGATCACCGGTGCCAGCGATCCCCGTCCCCTGTTCGCCTTCGACACGACCGACTACTGGGCTCACGGCTTGACCTACGGCCTGGAGTACCGGTGGTAATCGTTAAAACCTGCAGCTGGGTGAATTCTTCTCCGCCTGGGGCCGATAGCAGCGATTGAGACTGGTCTCCCCCCGAACAATTGAACGCCGATCGCATTCAGGCAGTGAATCATTCACGATCAACGCATCGTGAGGATCGGCGTTCGGATCACCCGATTACAGGAACGTCCCCATGGTCTGGCAGCGAATGATTCAGCGACTGGTGCGTCGCAAGCATCGTTCAGATACCGAAACAAGAAGCAACAACCGTCGCGTGTTGCGGCACGAGTCGTTGGTCAAACGCCAATTGCTGGCCGCTGATATTGGTGCGATCTCCGGTGTCGCGTTTACGGACCTGACCGGTGACGGTCTGACCGGCGATGATCCACGTTTGGAAGGCGTGACGGTGGAGCTTTACCGCGACACCAACGCCAACAACACCTTCGATGCCGGAACGGACGTGTTGGTCGACACCGTCACGACCGACACCAGTGCGGACCCTGTGCCAGGGCAGTATCGCTTTGACGACCTGTCGGTAGATACGTACTTTGTGGTCCAGGGTGCGGCGCCCGGTGACGTCGACGAACCGTCGGCTCAACTGGTCGAAATCACCGCCGATGACGCCGATGGCGAAACCATCGTGACGATCGATGATTTCACCAGCGGCGCACAAATCGCAACCGCCATCGCTGCCCAGACGGTCGATCAAACCGTCTCGGCGACCAATGCCTTGGGTGAATTCCGCGACGCCCGGCTGACGCATACCGGTGCGGCCGGCAACACGACGTTCCAAGTCGACACGGCCAACCAACTGATGAGTCTGAGCACCGGTGGCGGGGCGACGAGCGAAGTGACGGTCGAATATGACGGAAACGATGGAGCCTTCGGGTTGACCGTGCCGCCTGGATTTTCACCGATCTCGTCGTTAGCAGGCGGAACCGCCGGTGGAGCCGTCCCGACCAATACCGGGATTGAAATCGTCGGCCGTGGGGCCAACCAAGCAGAATCGATGATCGTGACCGTGATCACTTCGGCAACCGAAGGATCCGAGATCACGATTCCGATTCAGCAAAACGCGACGCTGCAATCGATCTTTGTCCAGTTCGATGATGCCGGTTGGGGAATCATCGCGAGCGAGCCTGGGTTCACCGCGCCGGCCGACTTCAACAGCATCATCGCGATTCGCGCCCAAGCCGCCGTCACCAACGCCGACAACGACATCTTCTTTTCCGTCGTCGAATCGCGAGGCCCAGCCCCGGTCACGAGCAATCTGCAGAACACGCAGTTGTTGACCCTCGGCGGTACCGTCTTCTCCGATTTCGGCGGTGGAGCGGACACCAATGACGGCGAACTGGACGGCGGCGAAACAGGCGTCTCCGGAGTCACCGTCGAACTGTACGCCGAACCCGGCGGCGGTGGTGCGATCGATCCGAGCACGCAAGCCGCCGTTGCAACCACAACGACTGACGGCAACGGCGACTATTCCTTCGCCCAACTCTCCGCCGGCAACTACCTGGTGGTCATTCCCGAGTCCGAATTGGGAACCGGACAATCCTTGTTCGGCCACATCTCCAGTACCGGAAACGACCCGGCAGCGGACCCGGATGACGACGTCAGTGACGACGACAACGGGACTCTGGTCGCGGGCGTCGGAATCGTCACCGGCGAAATCACCTTGGTCGCCGGGTCCGAACCCACCGATGACGGTGATACCGATAACAATACCAACCTGTCTGTGGACTTCGGTGTCGTTCCGACAATCGATCTGGCGATCACCAAGACGCTCGACTCGGCCGCCTCGACGTTGCAAAGCGGTGGCGAAGCGTTCTTCGACATCGCCTTCCAAAACAACGGACCGCTGGATGCCACCACCGTGGTGATCGCGGATTTGATTCCCAACGGGATGACGATCAATCAGGCCAATTCGAACTTTGGCAGCTACACCCCGACGATCAACGGACAAGACCTGAGCGTCGCGATCGGCACGCTGGCCGCCGGAGCGAGCGACACGATTCGGATTGCCGTCGACATCGACAACGGACAAACCGCCGATTTGACCAACACCGCGACGATCAGTGGCGACCAGGTCGAGACCGACGACACGAACAACTCCGATGACGCCGTGGCGTCCTTGGTCACGACCGACTTGGCCATCACCAAGTCCGACAACACGACCGGTTCGGTCGTCGCCGGTGAAGAATTCACGTACACCATCACGGTGACCAACAATGGTCCGGACACCGCGACGGGAATCACGGCAACAGACAATCTGCCGGCCGACCTGTCGTTCGTCAGTGCCACGTTCACCACCGGCAGCGGAACGGTGACCGAAAATCCGGCCGGCAGCGGCAGCCTGTCGATCAGCATCGATGATCTGGCCGCTTCGGCGACCGCAGTGATTGACGTCGTCGTGCTCGTCGCGGCCGACGCCGGCGACACGCTCGACAACACCGCCACCGTTGCCGGATCGCCTGACACCGATTCCGATCCGTCCAACAACTCGGCGACCGAATCCACGCCGGTGGTTCGAAACGTGGATGTTGCCGTCACCAAAACGACGACCGGCACCGCCGTCGCCGGTGAGTCATTGACCTACACCGTCGAAGTCACCAACAGCGGTCCGGGCGTCGCCCGAGGCGTCGAGGTCGTCGATACGTTGGATTCGCGTTTAACGTTCAATAGCTTCGACGCCGGAACATCGGGCGTCACCGTCACCGAGAACGGCCAGATCCTGACGTTCGATGTCGGCACGTTGACCAGCGGGCAAACCGAAACGTTTACCTTCGTCGTTGACATCGCCAGCTCCGCCACGGGCACCTTGAACAACCAGGCCGACATCACGACCAGCGATGT
This sequence comes from Stieleria sp., assembly GCF_041595215.1. Classification (NCBI taxonomy): domain Bacteria; kingdom Pseudomonadati; phylum Planctomycetota; class Planctomycetia; order Pirellulales; family Pirellulaceae; genus Stieleria; species Stieleria sp. Next base: position 12,894 of record NZ_JBFHKV010000058.1, read on the forward strand.
CGATACCGACGCGACCAACGACAGTGACGACGTTGACGTCGCGATCACCGTGGACACCGATTTGGTGATCACCAAAGACGTCGATGCGGCGACCGCGGTCCCCGGACAGGATACGTTGACCTACACGTTCACGATCTCTCACGATACCGACAGCGTCAGCGATTCCGGCGAAGTCACCTTCACCGACACGCTGCCGGCCGGCGTGACCGGGTTGACCATTGACGCACCCGACGCCACGTCGTCCGGGTTCGACACCGCCCAACAAACCGTGACCGTGGTCCACGACCCGATTCCCGTCGGCGAGACCCGAACGTTCACCGTCACCGTTTCGGTCAACGAAGATGCCACGGGATCGATCGTCAACACCGGCAGCATCACCGTGGCCGGTACGGAAACCGACACGACCAACAACAGTGACACGGCGACGACCGACGTGACACCCCAGTTTGATGTGACGCTGACCAAGTCCGCTGGAGATACGACTCCGGATCCGGGCAGCAATGTGACGTACACGATCGATGTGACCAATTCCGGACCGAGCACGGCCACCAACGTGGTTCTGACCGATGACGTGCCGACCGGATTGACGTTTGTCAGCGGTTCCATCGATGGACAATCGGCAACGCTGTCGGGCAGCACGGTGACCTTCCCCGCGGTCTCGTTGGATGAAAACGAGACCTTGACTGCGACGTTGGTCTTCACCGTCGGTGTCGATACCAGCGGGACGGTGACCAACACCGCCAGCGTCACCGCCGACACGGGCGAGACGGACACGACCAACAACACGGCAACCGCTGCGATCACCGCGACGCCGCAGGCCGATTTGACGGTCGAGAAAACGGTCGATGACGACATCGTGCAAACCGGAGACACACTGGTTTACACCGTCACGGTGACCAACAACGGTGTGTCGACGGCGTTTGGTTCGGTCGCGACCGATACGCTTCCGTCGGGTGTCACCTTCGTCAGCGGTACCGACCAAGACAACAATGCCTTGTCGGCCAGCGGCGGTGTGGTAACCGTCGACGCCGGCGATCTCGCGCCCGGTGCGTCGTTCAGTTTCACCATCAACGCAACGGTTGATAGCACGGCAAGTGGAAACCTGCAAAACGTCGTGGTTGTATCAACGACAACGGATGAATCGGACGATACCAATAACACCGACTCAGCGACGACGGCCGTCGATCCGATGATTCGGTCGATCAGTGGTTCGGTCTACTTTGATCGGGACAACGATGGCGTTTTTGATTCCGATGAAGTCGGCATCGAGGGTGTTCTGATTCGACTGACCGGAACCGACAGTTCCGGTGATGCGATCGCCGAACGCACGGTGTTGACCGACGAAAACGGCGATTACCAATTCACCCAATTGGGCGCCGGAACCTACCAGGTCGAAGAGGTTCAGCCGGATGATTTCGTCACCGGTCAGAACACCGTCGGTAGCGGAGCGACCGCCACCGTCGTCGACGACGTCTTCACCGATCTGGACCTCGGAATCGACGAAGACGCAACCGGATTTAACTTTGGAGAACGAGCACAAGTGCTATCGAAACGACGCTTCCTCGCGTCCTCGTGATGACTGTCCCCGCGGAATGATCCTTCGTCTCGCACTTCGCCGGAGCCGGTGATGTAGCGAAATGCTGAAAGACGATCCGATCAACCGCGCCGACGCGACACTCTCACGCATTGGCGAGGAAGCTGCCAACGCACGGCCTTTCGGGGGGAAGGCCGTGCGTTTTTTTATTGTGTCTGCAATGCTTCAGGTGCTGACGGTTTGATGTCCGGCACTGAGTCTGCGATTCTAAGGTATCGCGGCGATCGCTGTGAAATCTCCCGCGTTGTTCTCCTCGCTCAAGATTCGCTTTGGGACTGGCGAGATGTCGACATGAAACACAGCATCTGGTAGAGCATCTCGACCTTGGGCATCGGTACGCCAGCGGCCTGTGCCGTGTCGATCGGGGTCTTGAGGATCGTTTGCAATTCCATCGTTCGCCCGGCCAAGTAGTCCAGCCGCATGCTGCTGTCGTACGGTTTCATTGTCCGCGTGTGATCGATGGTTTTTTCGATCCAGGACGAGTCGATCGAGGCGCCGCAAGCGGTCGCCGCGCGATGGACTTCCGTGATGATGTCACGGATCAGTTCAACCGACATCTCGTTTCCGATCAACTTGTCCGTCGATGCATCCAGTGCAACCGAAAGCCCGTTGAAGGGGATGTTCCACATTAACTTGCGCCAACGCACCATGTTCAGATCATCCGATGTCTGAACTTCGATTCCCGCCGCGCTCATCTCGGCACAAATCTGTTCGGCCTTGGACAACGTCTCCGCAGAGTTTTGATAGGGGCCGAAGACGATGCGTCCGTAGTCGATGTGGCGGATGTGGCCCGGCCCGACTTTGTTGCTGCATAGAAAACAGCAACCGCCGAAAACGCGTGGGGCGCCGAGCAGTTCTGCGACGGATTGTTCGACGCCGAGCCCGTTCTGCAGCACCAGCGCCACACCGCCTTGGGAAGTCGGCTGGGCCAGCAGCGAGGGCAGCAGATGATTGTTGACCGTTTTCAAACCGATCAACGTGACGTCGCAGGCCGGAACGGTGTCGATCGACGCGTGCGCGTTGACCTGGGGCAGATCGAAATCGCCCCAGTGGCTTTCGATCTTCCATCCGTGCTCGCGGACGTGCTCGTAGTCGGAGTGCAACAGAAAATGAACGTCGTGCCCGGCCCGGGCGAGCATCTCCCCGTACAGTCCGCCGACGGCGCCCGACCC
>NZ_JBFHKV010000059.1:0-15577 GCF_041595215.1 Stieleria sp.
GCCGTTAAAATTCGCTCAGCTTCCTCAAGCGTTACATTCCCCGTCCCCGTCACCAGATTCTCACAGGTCATGACTTCGGAAATCGGGAGGTCTGGGTTCTCTAGGAAACGCAGGTCGCGGCGGGTCAAGATTCCGGCCAGTTTGCGGTCCTTGTCCACGATCGGGATGCCCGAGACGTTGGCCTGGTCCATCAGCTCCGCGGCCCGGCTGACCTTTTCCCCCGGCTCGAGGGTGACGGGGTCGACGATGATGCCGTTGGCCGATCGCTTGACCTTCAAGACTTCTTTGGTCTGCAATTCGGTGGGCAGATTTTTGTGAATGATGCCCAATCCGCCTTCTTTGGCCAGTCCGATCGCCATTTCGGCTTCGGTGACCGTGTCCATCGGCGATGACAGCAATGGGATTTGCAGGCGAATGCGCTGAGTCAGTTGGCTGCTGACGTCGACTTCGCTGGGCACGACTTCGCTGTAGCGGGGTTCCAGCAGGACGTCATCGAAGGTGACTCCGGAGTAGCTGATTTTGTCTTCAAACATGCCAAACGTCCTGACCGAGCGAAGCTGCGAAACGGGAAAAGCTTGGCAGTATGACGAAGTCGCATCGCGAGCGGAAGTCGCCCAACTAGAGCGGGAATTCTTCTTCCGCAGCGGCTTCGGCGTACAGCGGCATGTGCCGGTAGTAGACTTCCAGGATCATCGTGGCGAAGGAGGTCAGGCACAATCGGCCGGCTTCACTCATGTGGGGGGCCCCGTTGAAATACCAGCTTCCCTTGGCGCCTTTGGATTGATCTTGGGTTTCGACCAGCCAATCGCGCAGTTCGGCGTTGAACTTGTCCCACTCCTTTCCGCCGTGGTGGCGGAGCACCTGTGCGGCGTAGTAGTTGTAGTACAAGTCGGGTTTCTTGACGCCGATTTTGGTCAGGTGGCCGACGCCCTTTTTGATCCCGGGGTGGTTCTTGTCCCAGCCGGTGTACATGCGGCACAGCAGTCCGACGGCGGTGGTCGCCGGACGCGGCGTGGCCGAAGGTTTGTTGTAGCCGTAGATCGAACCGCCGTCACTGGAGACGCGATCGAGGAACAGCGTTGAGCCTTGGATGACGTTGGGCGGGATCATCAGGTGTCCCATGTGGCCGCTTTTGAGCGCCATCACTTGCCAGCCGACGACGGAGGTGTCACCGCCGCTGGAGTCTCGTTTTCCGTACCGCCAGCCGCCATCGCGGCACTGCGCCAGGGCGATAAAGTTGAGTGCCGCTTGGGCCGGGCCGGCCAAGTCGGGATCTCCGGTCATCGCGTAGGCTTCGCACAACGTGATCGCGGCCAGTCCGTGGTCGTACATGTTGCCGCCACCGGTGTAATCGATGTAGGGCAAGCCATTCTCTTTGCCGGGTTTGCCGTTTTGAATCAGAAATTTCAAACCGCCCATCACGACATTTTTGAATTCACCTTGCAGGTGCGTCTGGCCGGCTCCCATGAACGGCAGCAGTGCGAGCGAGGTGGCGGCGTTGAGTTGTTTGGCGCGGCTGGCCTTGGTGCAGCCATTGCCGCAGGCGCCGCGACAGACCAATTCGTGTTGGAAGGTCCAAGCTCCCGCGGTCGGTCCGCTTTTGATTTGGTGCCGGGAGAACCATTTGAGCGCTTCGGTCACTGCCGCTTCACTGCTGTCGGTGCCGCCATACTTTCGCAGCAGTTTCTCCTTCATCTCGGAGCTTCGGCTGCCCATCGGCTTCATGCTCATCGCGTTCATCGACTGCAGCGTCGCCGCGGCCGGTGCCATTTCGGCGGCAAAGTCACTCATGTCCAACGGCACCGCGGCGATGTCCAGCACGGGCACTTCCATCGCGACCGGTTCGACCATCTCCACCGGGTCGGTGATTTCCACCTCTTCGGTTTCTTCTTCGGCTTCTTCAATCTCGCCCGGATCGAATTCCTCGATCGACAGTTCTTCGATCTCCGGCCCGTCGTCGCCTCCGCTGGACGCCGTCAACACGTTGACGATCTGGATCGGATCGGCGATCGAGACCAAGCCCAGGATCAACAGAATCAGCGCGTGGACTAATGTGCTCACCAACCAAGCGGGCATCGCTTGGAAAAATAGAAAACGATGGTTGGTTCCGACCGCTTCCTCCTCGTCCTCGGATTCCTCCGCATCAACCAGATCCGCGTTCAGCACCGCATCGGAGATCGAACTCTCATCGGTTTTCGGGCCCTTTGCGTTGTCGTCGCCTAATGCCTCATCGGGATTGGCTGCAGTGCTCACGAAAGCAATTCCTGAAGTCGTACGGAGGGGGAAAATCGGAGAAGACCTGGGTTCACAGCGGCCAGAAATTGCCGACTGTCTGCCCTAAAGTATAAGCGAAAGAGGGATAATCCAGCGCAACGGAAATCCACATTCTGCGAACGCAATCGCCGCGAGATTGTACCCACGGTCCGTTCGTACCCCGTGAATGGCCTGAAATGGTTGGGTCGGCTAGTTTGGGGGGCTACTGGTCCTCAGCGAGTTTCTTTTCTCGCATCTCCACCCGCAACGGTTCGAAGTCGGCGATCCGTTTCAGGAACGCCGGCAGCGCATTGCGAAACCGTTCGGCGAGCTGGACTTGCTGATTTCCGTCTTGTTTTCCGATCCAGCCCTGGTCCAAATCGATGATGACCTTGGCATCGGGAAACCGCTTCGCCTCGGGGTCGGAGAACCACAGCGTCATGCACGACGACTCGTTCAAACGCGATCGGATCGGTTCGTCGCGCACAGAATCCCAGATGTAGCTGCGGTCATCGAGCAGCAGGTGTCGCAGATGTCCGAGCCCCGGCATGCCGGTCAAACGCAGCGGTTGGGCCTCCGACGCCGGCTGATCAGGCTGGGAAATCAGATGGATTTCCGCGGCCAGTTGAAACGCCTCGATCACCTCGGGCCCCCAGAATTGTGTGCTCTGCTCCAGCCGTGTCCGCCGTGCCCAGATGCTCAGTGCGGCCCCCCCGATCCCGAACAGCGCGACGCCGACGCCGAGCAAGATCCCCCGCCGCGTGAACTCGGCACGGGGGTCATTGAACTTGTCGGCGTGCCGGTCGCTATGGTCGTCGGTTGGAGAGGTCATCGGTTAAACTGCCGGAAAATGATGGGGAGATCGAAATCGAATCGCGCGCCGAGTCCACTTGGATGACAACACAATGAATTCAGACCTTGCCACCGATCAGGGTGAAAGCACCGTTTTAGTCGACTTGGGTGATCGTAGTTATCCAATTCACATTTCCACAGGGGCAACCGGGCGGATTGCCGCGGCGTTTGAAAAAACACTCGGTGACACCAGCCACGCGCTGCTGATCCATGACGCCGCCGTTGAGCCTTGGGCAGAGACGTTGGCCGCCCAAATCCGCAGTGACACCCTGCGGGTGGACATGGCGTCGGTGCCGTCGGGCGAGCCCAGTAAATCGATCGCCCAGTACGAGGAACTGTTGGATTGGATGCTCGAGCGAGGCGCGGACCGACGCAGTGTGGTGATCGCCGTCGGCGGCGGAGTGATCGGAGATCTGGCGGGATTCGTCGCCGCCTCGTTCGCCCGCGGCATCCGATTTGTGCAAGTCCCCACGACCTTGCTGGCGATGGTCGACAGCAGCGTCGGCGGCAAGACAGGGATCAACCTGTCAGGGGCAAAGAACATGGTCGGCGCGTTCTGGCAACCCGAGCTGGTTTGGATCGACACCCTGGCGATGAAGACTTTGCCCGATCGCAGCTACCTGAGCGGATTGGCCGAAGTCATCAAATATGGCGTGATCGATGACGCCGCGTTCTTTGACTATCTGGAATCTAACGCGGCGGCGCTGGTCGATCGTGATCCCGACGTGTTGCGGTATGCGATCCAGCAGAGTTGTCTGTCCAAGGCACGTGTGGTCGGCGAAGACGAACGCGAAACCAGCGGCCGACGGGCGATCTTGAATTACGGGCACACCTTCGCCCACGCCATCGAGGCCACCGCCGGCTATGGGGCCTTACTGCACGGAGAAGCCGTCTCGATCGGAATGCAAATGGCCGCGTCGCTGGCGATCCAGTTGAACCTCTGCGAGCCCGACGTGCTGGAACGTCAAACGCAGCTGTTGCAGGCCTGTCAGTTGCCGATCACGTTTCCCGCAGCCGACGTCGCAGCCATGTTGCCGGTCATGATGCGCGACAAAAAAGTTGCCCACGGCAAGCTGCGATTCATTCTGCCGACCAAGATCGGACACGTCGAATTGGTCGGTGACGTCGATCCCGCCGAAGTCGAAACGGCGATCCGGGCGCATCGTTGAGTGGGTGAAGAAGGTAGGAAGATTTTGAAGGTAGGAAAATCTCCTTACCTTAAAACCTCCGCTGCCGTCCGGCGGCAGGCACTCGCGTACGACGACCCGAACAAATTCAAATGGTTCAGCTGGTGGTACAGCATGTAGATCGCCACCCGCCGTCGCCAGCCGTCCGCCATCGGCCACTCGTCTTGGTACGCCTGTTCGAATTCGCCAGGACAGTTGCCAAACCATTTGATCATGCCCCATTCGGCTTCGCGGCATCCTCGGTACACGGCCGGATCGATCAACACCGGTTGCCCCTCGTCGTCGAACAGGTAGTTCCCGCTCCACAGGTCACCGTGTAGCAATGAGGTTTCTTCGCCGCGCCCGGCCAACAGGTCGTCCATCCGGGCGACGATCCGTTCGCAGTCGGATTTCAAACGCGCATCGGCGAGTCCCTGGTCGGTGGCCCACTTGATCTGGAAACCGATCCGCCGGGTGGCGAAAAATTCCGCCCACGAGTCACAGGCTCCGTTGGGCTGCTTTGCCGAGCCGAGATAGTTGTCTTCGGGCCAACCGAAATGTCTGCCCGCGGTGGCTCGATGCAGTTGGGCCAGTTGCCGCCCGAAATCGGAAAACCGTTCCGGCGACGATCCCGATGGATCGATGGGGATGAATTCCATCGCCAAAAACGCTTGATCGCCGACGACATCGACGGCCAGACCCTGCGGGACGCGGATCACGCCGGCTTCGGCTAATGCCTGCAATCCACGGAATTCACAGCGAAAATTCGAAACCATGTCCGCTGCATTGCGTTTGATCACAAGCCGAGTCGGCGGTTCGGTCGGGCCGTGCTCGAAGGATTTTTGCCAAGACGTCACGTCGTCACAGCGAATCGTCACCACCGACACCTCGCTGATGCATCCGCCACCGAGCGACCGCTGATCGATTACGTCCAACGATACGTCCAATAATTGGGAGAGGGACTCTGCGAGCATGATGCGAGATGGAGGTTTCCGGCAAAAAGAATGAAACCTGACGGTGTCCTGACCGGTATTCTAACCAGGGAGCTGTTTGCCGCGCGGCTCACGCCCAATGCCACTTACTTTGACACCAATCGGAGTGTTTTTTGATAGCGGCAGGGCGCGAGCCCTCCGATCTTTCACGTTGTTTTCGAGCTGAAACCGGACGGCTCGCGCCGTTCCGCTACCTCCTTCAGTGCCAAAGTCGGTGGCATCGGGCTCACGCCCCCACGCCGGCTTCCCCTCACGCCCTTGAACCGCCATTCCAGAATGAAGATGCAGCGACGTCAATCGAATGTAAACCTGATCGTTTCGGCCGCCTCGTGTTTCGGCCTGTTGGTCGGATTGTGGATCGCGCCGGCGGCGGCTGATGAGCCCGTTGCCGCTTCGGCGTTCGGCACGCAACTGACTCGCATCGATCTGGATGACTATCGCGGCCGGCGGTGGCAGCTGGAGGATTTTCAGTCCGATTCCATCTTGGTCGTCGCGTTTCTCGGCACCGAATGTCCGTTGGCCAAGCTCTACGCCGTGCGTTTGCAATCGATGCACGATGAGCTGTCCGGTGCCGGCGTTCGGATCATCGGCGTGATGAGCAACCGGCACGATTCCCTGTTGGACATCGGTTCGTTCGCCCAGCGACAAAACCTGACCTTTCCGATCGTCAAAGACGCCGGCGGGCGTTTGGCCGACCAACTCGCCGCCAAGCGGACGCCGGAAGTGTTTGTGTTTGATGCCAAGCGACGGCTTCACTATCGCGGCCGTGTCGATGATCAGTATGGCATCGGCTATGTCCGCGATGAACCGCGTCGTCACGATCTCCGTGCGGCGCTCGATGAGTTGATTGCCGGGGAACCGGTTTCGGTTCCCAGAACCGAGGCGGTGGGTTGCATCATCGGCCGAAAGAAGACGGTCCACAGCGATGCGTCGGTGACCTACGGTGGTCAGGTCGCGGCGATCCTGAATCGCCACTGTGTCGAGTGTCATCGCGCAGGCGAGATCGCTCCGTTTGCGTTGACCGACTACGAAGAGGTCGCCGGCTGGGCGGACATGATCGCCGAAGTCGTACGCGATCAACGCATGCCGCCCTGGCACGCGGACCCCGCCCACGGTCACTTTGTCAACGCCAGGCTGATGAGTGATGAAGAGAAACAGCTGCTCTATGATTGGGCCGAGGCCGGTGCACCGGCCGGGGACTTGAGCGATCTGCCGGTGCCGCCGGCGCAGGTGGCCGGTTGGCAATTGCCGCGCGAGCCCGACTTGGTCTTCAACGTCAGCCCCGAACCGTTCGAGGTGCCCGCCGAAGGTGCCGTGCGCTACCAATACTTTCGCGCCGATCCGAAACTGGATCGTGACGTTTGGATCGAAGCGGCTGAATTGAAGCCGGGCAACCGCAGCGTCGTTCACCACATCCTTGCGTTTGCCGTCCCCAAGGGACAACGCCGTGGCCTGGATGGCGCGAGAGGATTTTTGGTCGGTTATGTTCCCGGTGCCCGCGTCGAACCCTGGCCGGCCGGTCACGCCAAACGCATCCCCGCCGGCAGCGAATTGATCTTTCAAGTGCACTACACGCCGATCGGAACGGTGGCGATCGATCAAAGTGAACTGGGGATCTGTATCAAGGAGGACGCGACGGTCACGCACGAGATCGTGACGACCAGTGCGGTCCAGTCGAGGTTTGCGATTCCGCCGGGAAAGGCCGATCATCCGGTGTCCGCCTCCAGTCCCAGGTTTCCCGCCGGTGCGAAATTGTTGAGCATGAGTCCGCACATGCATGTCCGTGGCAAATCGTTTGAGTACACGATTGAATCGAGCGGCGAGCGTGTGCTGTCGATCCCGCAATACGATTTCAGCTGGCAAACCACCTATGTGCTCGAGCAGCCCTTGCCGCTGAAGGAAGGCGACCGGATGCTATGCCGTGCGACGTTTGATAACAGTGCAGCCAACCTCAACAATCCTGATCCGACGGACACGGTGACTTGGGGGGATCAGACGTGGGACGAGATGATGATCGGTTATTATCATCTGTCCGTCCCGCGCGACGGCGAGGCTTCTGGCCCCACGGCGGCGGAGCTTCGTCGTGCGGCGGTCCAGCGCGCCGTTCGTTTGGCGACGTTTGATCGGATCGACCGCGACAAGGATGGAAAGTTGACCAAGGCACAGACGCCGCGAAACCTGCACAAGGTCTTTGAGGAGTTGGACGCCGATGGTGATGGAGTCCTGACCCGTCAAGAAGCCGAAACGAAGTGATCCCATTGGCTGGTTCTTGACGATTCACCGATTATGGTGAAATGACAATCTTCGCTGGTCGATCGGTCATCTCGCAGCGTGATTGGCGGCGGAGCGTGCGGAAACGCAATTCCCGCCGGGGGGGCGGATCACAGGCACGGTCCGGGCGTTTACAATTCGTCAGGGTCGTTTGTCGTCAGCGACCCCACGATCCTGGGTTTAGCAGCAACGAAAAGTGGAATCGACCGATTGGGCGTTCAGCGAGAATTTCAAGAGTCCGAACTGATCGATCGGGCACTCGCAGGTGACCGTTCGGCGTTTGCCGAATTGGTGCGTCAGAACCAAGACCGTTTGTTCGCCTCGATGTTGCAGGTGACCGGTTCGCCCGAAGAGGCCGAAGAAGCGTCGCAAGAGGCCTTCATCCGCGCGTTCGTCAAACTGGACACGTTCCAACGCAACAGCCAGTTCTTCACGTGGGTCTATCGGATCGCGTTCAACAGTGCGTTGACGCTGCGGCGAAAAAAGAAAGCCCGCGTCTCGCTCGATCAGCTTCGTGAAGACAACGGCATGGAAATGGGCGGCGATGACGAAGGCGTCGACGAGCCGATGTTGCGTGACGAACGCGTGTCCCTGGTCCGCCGCGCGATCGACACGTTGACCGAAGAGCATCGCAAGATCCTGGTGCTCCGCGAGATGGATGAGTTTGCGTACGAAGAAATCGCCGAAATCCTGGAGATCTCGATCGGGACCGTCCGCAGTCGCCTCAGTCGGGCACGACGCCAATTGAAACTTGCGATCGAGTCGATCGAGAAAGCCGAGTGACCTCCGGCGGGACGCTTGACGGTCTGTTGATTGAATCAGCCGTTTGGGCGCGAGCCTACGGGCCTCGGTGTGTTGTTCGGGTCATTGTGCCCGTACGCTCGCGCGATACGGCTAATCCTGCCTGTGATCCGACTCCACCAACAGGACGCGTGAGCGAGCGGCGCGTGTTGTCGGTGTTTCGGTCACGCGCCACTGGCTGACGCCACGTGCTGGGATCGGATGCGGCTACTTCGCCAAATAGCTGGCGGTGTAATACGCCTGGGGATGCAGCAACGTTTGTCCCGCGGCGTTTTTAATTTTATCGCACAGGAACTCGTGGACGTGTCCCCGTTGCAGACCGTCGACGACCAGCCGCACCTTCAAACCATCTTCGGAAACGGTCGCCGATCGAATCGTCGGTTGCGTGTGGTCGACCTCTGGACTGCCGTACTGCGAACGATACTCGTACGTGTAGGTTTGCAGTTGATAGGTCGCCGGGTCGGTCACCGAATCGGGGTCGACCGGCTCGGTGAATTCGAGTTCAAAGCCATCGGGTTGCAAGCGGATGGCGAGGATTTCGAAAGGCGTCTTTCCCGTCCAGTCCAACCGCTCGATGGCAAACGGCCGCGTGCCGACCGAACCCCAGCCGCGGTTCGTGCCGCCCACAAACAGCGAACCATTGGGCGTCATCTCGACTCCCACGTTCCCCGACGCGAACCCGGAACGAAACGGAAAGCAAACGCCTTGCATGTGTCCGTCGACCTCTTCCAAGAACACACGCATGATGGTGCTGGCCGATTGGTCGGCGACAAACAGTTGGTTTTGAAACGGGCCGAACTTGCCGTCGGTGGTGTCGCAGGCGATGCCCGAAGCGCTTTTTCCCATCTTGTTGTAGGGAAACAGAACCGTCGGCATGTCCAATTCGGCGATCCGGTCGGCTTCGATGTGCAGTCGCGAACCGCTTTCCGGCTCGACCGGTTTCGGCCCCATCGTCGATTCGGCATCGGCATACCATTTGAATCCACCGGGGTGGCCGACGAATTTTCCTTGCCGTAGCGGTTTCAACGCACAGGTTCCATTCCAGGGACCCTGGTTGTCGGTGTAGTACCAGCGCCCTTGGGCATCGGCGGCGATACCGGCCGGTGAACGCACGCCGCTGGTCATCGGCAACGTTTGGCCATCGGGCGTGATCTTCATCGCCCAGCCGCGAAAGGGCACGTCACTGTTGAACGATCCGGTCAAACACAGCGTGACGGCCATGTTGCCGTCTTTGTCGAATTTGGAGCCGAAGGCGTACTCGTGATAATCCGTGGACACGCCCCAGCCGTCGGCGACGGTTTCAAACACGTCTGCCGCGCCGTCGCCGTTTTCATCTCGCATCCGAGTGACTTCACAGCGCTGGGTCGCGTACAACCAGCCCTCCCGCCAAGCCAGACTGAGCGGTTCATGCAACCCGCGGGCGTAGAACGAAAACTGGTCGGGGCCGACCGTTTCGGCGAGCGGGTCGGCGATGCGAAAGATGTCGCCGCGTCGGCTGCAAACCGCCATCGAACCATCGGGCATCAGCTGGAAACCACAAGCCTCGATGACTTCACCGATCGGAGTCTCGAAGGTGGTGATGGTGTAGTAGTCGGATTCTTTTGCCGATTGCGCCGAGGCAATCGTCGCCATCGAAAGCAGCGCGACAATGGGCAGTGGAAGGAGAGACTTCATGGAGAGAACGGGTTGGTTGGTGAGGGGTGAGTTGAAGGCGGGGCGTATTACCACTGAATGATCTGCGTGACGGTGGCGGTGTTTTTCGCCGGCAACTGGGCACGTAGTTCGCTTCGGCCGTCGACCGTAACGATCTCGCACTCGGCGCCGGCGATGGACAGCTTGAGCGGTCCGACTTGGTACAGGTCGTCGCCGGTGGTTTCAATCGTGGCCGCCTGGGCGATCCGCCAGATCCATCCCCGCGAGCGATCGTCGGACGAACGCGTGATGGTCAGTTGTCGCTCGAATCCGCCGGGGCCGAGTGGCCGAATCGAATCGGTCACTTGGGCGTCGTCGATGGAATACAGGAACGTCGGATTGCCGCCTTCATCCAGTCGGTAACCGCCGAACCGATAACCGAGTTCGCGACCCGATTCACTGGGCCAAGTCATGTCGATCGAATCACCGCGCGCCAACGGCGTCCAGGGTTCGAGTGGATTGATCGAATCGCCGGCCGGGGTGGTGCGGCCCTGTCCGCGTCCGGTCCAGTGCCGAGCGGCATCGATGAACTCGTGCTTCCAAACCGAATTCAGTCCCATGCGTTCGGCGTCCCAGATCAAGTTGACTTCGCCGGGAAAACCGACGGCGATGCCGCGACCGGACACGCCTTCGAAAAAGTTGCGATAAATCCTCGGACGCTCACTGGCCGTCAACAGGATCGCGCCGACCCTCAGTCCGGTCGGTTCTTTCGCGGATGACCCGGCGGCGAGATAGGACCACATTGCGGCGACTTGTTTGTCCGGATCGCCGTGGTACAGACTGGTGAACGAACTCTTGCCTTCGGGGAAACTGTTGGGCATTCGCGTGCCCGGCCGGTACTTCGTCGGGTCTTGCAGGTAACGGTTGAACCAGTCGGCTCGCAGGCGTTTGGGCATCGCCAGCAAATCGATCACGCCGATGCCGCCGCCTTTGACGTCGTTGTAGGAGTGACACTTGATGCAGGAAAGTCCGGTGGCTCCGACAAGTTTCCGCCCGTTGTTGATCATGGCTTGGCCCGCCGACTCAGGCGGCGTGGAGTCGGTGTCGCCGGAATCCTGTCGATCCAATCGCACCAGGCTCTGGTGCAGCAGATCCAAGTTGCCCGCGCCGAAGCCTGGCATGCGGGTCAGCATGTAGGGGCGCTCGTTGGCTCCGGCGGAAAACAGATCGGTCAGATAGTCCGACTTCAACTTGTCGCCGACTCCATCGAGCGGCGGCGGCAAGCGACTCTCCCAGCCCATTTCGGCCGTCGTCGTTTGGAACGACGCATCGCGTGCGACTTCGGGACCGCCGAACTCACCGCGTTGATGACAGGCGTAGCAGTTCAGCCCGGCCATCGTCAGATGCACGAGGTCGGCGTCGGTGATCGAATAGGCAGTGGATTGAACATTCTTTCGCAGCCCGATCGCGTGTCGGATCGCCAGCCGTTGCCGCGGTGACAGGTGGAAATCGACGGCGGGCCTGGAGACCGAGTTGGCGAGACAGCCGCGGTCCGTTCGTACGTCGGACAGTTTTGGGGCTTGGCTGGCGGCGGGGCGTGTCGATTGAAACTCATGGCACGAGGCGCATCCGACCGACTGGAACAATTGTCGGCCATTCTCGACGGAATTTGGATCCGGACGGAACTCGCTGGCCAACAACGGACCAGAGTCTTCTTTGCCGTCGGTGATGGCTTCGCGGAGTGGCACGCGGCCGAGCAACGGGTCCTCGACAAACGCTTCCAGTCCGACGCCTCCGGCATTGTTGAACCATTCGATTCGCACGGGATAGGTTCCCGCGGCCAGTTCAAAGGTAGCGCTTTTGGTCACGACCGGATGGATCCCATCGTTGTCGAGTTGGTGCGGGCCGATGATCAGCCGCGAGCCGTCGTCGCTGGCGATCGAGAACTGGTACTGGCCGGCCGCGGCGATCCGAATCTGTGACTCGAACACCATCGCGGTGTGCAGCGGATCGCCGTCGTGTTTGAGCTGCAGGTCCGAAACCAGATCTTCCGAGACGGGCGTCAAGGCATCAAAATCGGGCAGCCGTTCCCACTGGCCTTTGTAGATTCGGCGGCGGAATTTGGCATCGTTTGCCCGCTCGGTGACCTTGCGAGTGAGATAGCTGGCGATCGCGAAGGCATCGCCCATGGAGCCGACCAAGGAAGGCATGCGGGCGCCTTTGCGGACGGCATGGGGTTGGGCGATCAGCTTGGCAAGTGAGTCGACGGTGTACTTCACATCGACTTGACCGAGCGGAACGGTCGTGGCCATCGGCGTCTTGGTGCCGTCAAAGGAGGCGTGGCAGGCGACGCAGCCGACGCTGTGATAAAGTTTTTTGCCGCGTTTGACGGCACTCGGTTTGGCGGGGCGATCGGTGAGATCCGAGGACGTGTCGGTCAGCAACAGGTAACTTGCAATCGAGGATGCGGCGGAGTGACGTTGCTGGGCGTTGAGTCCCATCCAGGGATCGGGCATCGTCGTCCCGGTCTTCGTCTTGTGGGGATCGGCGATCATGTCGACCAGGGCATCGGGGCGCAGTCGCTCGCGCACGTCCGACAGCACGGGGCCTTTTTTGATCGGCAACACGCCTTCGGCACCTTCGTGACAGGAGACGCATCCGAGCGTGCTGATCAACAGTTCGCCGCCGAGACCTTGAGGGTCCTCGCGGCCGGCGAAGAACCGTTCGAAGCCGGGAACGATCGGCCGCGTCGCTTCACGGGCCGCGTCGCGTGGGACTAACCAGATGTTGCGAAACCGGACCGGGTTGCCGTGGTCCTGCAACACGATCGGTCCGTCGTCGGGGCCTTCGCGAAACTTTGCCGCGGTGGTGCTGTTGGGAACGGCGACATCGTTTTGCACGGTGATGCCGTTGAGCCGAACTGTCATCCGCGCGTCAGAGATTTTTGTTTTCCCCTGGTACCGCGCGGCGGTGAAATCGACGTCGTAGGTTTGCCATTGCATGGGCGGCAAACAGGCGTTGAAGTCGGGGGCCTTCACCCCGTAAATGCCACCCGTTTCATTCGCCGCGCCGGAGAGCCCAAACGAATCGAGAATCTGGGTCTCGTAGCGTCCTTGATGGTACACCCCGCTGTTGCCGCGCGCTTGCCCGCTCGCCTCGGGCATCCAGGGGGTACGGAATTCAAGGTGCAGTGTGTAGTCGCGAAACGTCTGCTTGGTTTCGGTGCCTTGCTGTAGCAGCCCCTCCTCGGACAGAACCCCGCCGTCCCAATGGGCCAGCGATTCTTGGGATCCATCGAACAAGACAATGGCGTCCGGTGGCGGCGTGGCGCCGAGCGAAGGCGGTGTGCGCTCGACGCGTTTGAGTTCCAAGGATTCGGCCAAGTCCGCGACCGTGTCTTCGTCGCCGTCCAAACGGCGCGGCGGGTTGCCCGCGCCGACGATGCGATCGAGTGCGACGTCGTAGACGATGATTTCGAACTCACCGTCGCCCAACGCAATGACCTGCATGCTGCGGTTTTCGCCAGAATATTCACCCTGGACGGTGAAGTCGGGGTCGGTCCGGTGGTTCTGGGATGACGGGGAGTCTTGGGATCGGGCCGGCAAGACGCTGACGGCAAAAAGACAAACGAGTGTCACGCAAGAAGACGCAAAACGCGAAGACGCAAAACGCATGGACGGTCGACGGTGGGAAGATGATCGAAGGCTGGACTGGATTGCGTCACAGCATACACGAACCGATCAATGATGGTACGGGATGATCTCGCGCCCGTTGACCGACGCTTGAGCGCGATGAATCTGTAAATCCAAGTTGTAATCCATCAGCGTGACACGTCCGTCGGCGAATGCCACATTCCAACCGCTGTGATGCGTCGCGCCGAAATCATGGCACTCCAAACAATTGGCCCGCGAATCCATTTTTGGCGATCGTGCCGCGTAGCGGACATACGAGTGGGAAGAGATGGGGACGTTGTGGTAGCCCGCGATCGGAGAGCGGTCCCCGAACCCGTCTCCGGTCTCCAACTTGTTCAGGTCCATCGCCTTCTCGCCGACCAGGTAGGTATTGCTGAGCCCGTCGAAGATGGTGTTGAAACGCGTCCGCTGTCCGAGCACCCAGATGCCGTCGTGGGTCAACTTGATCGCGGGCGCTTCGCGGCTGTTGGGGGTGACGCTGTGGTCGATGACGGCCGAGCCACCGTTCATTGCGTAATCGTTGCGTGCCCCGGCGTCGCCGTAACGAAGACTGTACGGTTCGTGCAGCGGGTACGGCTCGGCATCGCGGCGCGAGGGGCAATGCAATGTTTCGACAGGAACCCGGACCAGCGACTGAATCCGATCCGACGGCGTCACGGCCATGGATCGAGCGAGTGGTTGGATCTTCGTTGCCAATTGTGGTTCTTCCAGATAAAGCAACACCTGTGTGATCCACGTCCCCCCGCCCAGATTCGTTCGAAAACGATTCTCCCGCTGGGTGATCAAAAATCCGGGACGCTCACCCCCGTAGCCCGGTAACGACTTGAACGCCGATTCGTAATTGTGGCACGCCAAGGCCACTTGTTTCAGCCGATTCTGGCACTGCATCACGCGGGCAGCTTCGCGAGCCGCCTGGACGGCGGGCAACAGCAAGCCGACCAAGATCCCGATGATCGCGATCACCACCAGCAGCTCGACCAGGGTAAACGCGTGGCGCGACGCGAGGTTGCGACTCGGGCGGGACGCAAAATGGATGGGATCAGAAGCCGGCATCGCAACAAACCTGACGGAGTACGGCTGACGAGCGTCTCACGAAGAGGCCTTCGTTATAGGCGATCAGTCAGCCGCTTGGCAAAACCTTTTTGAGGTTTGGCTTCTTTCCGGCGTTCAGGTTCGGATCCAAAACGACAGGGTATCGGCTAATTGTTCGCCGTCGAGGTACTCGTGCGCCAGCAATTCGTCGGAGACCGCGGCAATCGCCGCCCAGCACAGATCGTCGCTCAGGTGGTGGTGCAACCACACCAGGATCATTTCCAGAAGCTTTGTGCGGCGACTCGGGTCGGGGATCAATGGTTCGCTACGTTGCCAGGCCCATGCCCAATCGTGTTGCCAAGGACCGAAGGTGGCCGGGTGAAGTTTTTCACCCCGATAGATCATCTCGGCGACGGGACCGGCGAGAATGGTCAGCACTTCACGCTGAACTTGCCAGTCGCTGTCCGCGACGACACGTCCCCAATTGACGTGGCAGTCACCAAATCGTTCCGGCAGCCACTCGTCCGCTTCACCGTACAGACCGACCGATTCGATTTCCCCGCCGAGGACATACCCCACGACCGCATGGCCCGCTTCGTGGTAGGCGGTCAATGTTTCGTCGTCGTGCATGGCGGGAGAGAGAGGGAGAGAGGGAGAGTGGGAGAGTGGGAGCGGCGACAAGAAAATGGGTGACAGGAAAATGTGGTCGGGGTCTCAGCTTTGAAAATTGAAAATTGAAAATTGGAACCTGGAACCTGGAACCTGGAACCTGGAACCTGGAACCTGGAACCTGGAACCTGAAACCTGAAACCTGAAACCTGAAACCTGAAACCTGAAACCTGGAACCTGGAACCTGGAACCTGGAACCTGGAACCTGGAACTTTCA
>NZ_JBFHKV010000060.1:0-15543 GCF_041595215.1 Stieleria sp.
GAAAGACCGGAGGGCTCGCGCCCTACCGCTAACAATTGACGAAGGTAGCGGAACGGCGCGAGCCGTCCGGTAGCAGCTGCAAAAAAGCCCGAAAGACCGGAGGGCTCGCGCCCTACCGCTAACAATTGACGAAGGTAGCGGAACGGCGCGAGCCGTCCGGTAGCAGCCGCAAAACTGCCCGATTGACCGGAGGGCTCGCGCCCTGCCGCTAACAATTGACGAAGGTAGCGGAACGGCGCGAGCCGTCCGATGTCGCACGATCATCAGCCGTCGCTCTCGGGGCGGCGTGATTCCGTCTCTTCCGTCTGTAGCGGCGTGGCCGAACGCAACGGTCGCCGCCAACGTGCCTGTTGCGACTGTCCTCCACGTTGCGAGCGTGGTTCTCGTTGAACGTATCAATCACTGTGCACCGCCGCCCTCACGGTGCTGTCTCCACATTCGCGACACTTTCGTGCATGAGTTCCACTGGGGCGTCGATATGACAGTTGTTCGATTAACCCTCGAATCGATTTGCAACTGACGACCCTCCCTCCCTACGTCGGTTGAGATCGCGGCGCATCGGAGCATCGACGTCTGCCGTCCTGACCCCAAAAACTATCTGATCACGTTTGATCCCTATGATCGGCGCGACGATGGTTGGGCAGACGTCGCTGCTCGCCCGCGATTCCTTCCAACGCATCATCCGGTCGCTCGCCGCCTCCCAATCGGCAGCTTCTGGCTGAAAAACCATTGAGGGCTCTCTCGGTTGCTGCGCGCCCTCTCCCAACGACGCGTGGTTCATGGGTCAATCGATGCCTTCCCACTTCGATATAGCGCCACTCCCTTTTTAGGAGGCACCATGGCCAAGAAAGACACCTACCGCGTGGTTACACGCGGCCGTGATGGTTCGTTGATGATTTCCGATTACCCCTCCATCGCTCCGCTGATGCAGTCGCATCAGCAGATCGGCATTGATGACTGCAGCACCGACCTGGCACTCCGCGGGATGCCCGTGTTTCGCGGCCTGATCGGCCCAATGCCCGAAGGCAAAAACATCGTGCGTTACGAAACGCCCGAGGTTTTTGAAGTGTTGACCAAAGAGTGGATGAACGCGAAACCTCGCAAGCGTCGACGTCGCACCGCGGCTCAGATCGCCGAAGAAGCCGCGCTCGCGTTGGAACTGGAATCGCAGATGGCGTCGTCCTAGCAGAATCTGCTACGCGTCACCGAGCACTCGTTGCAGCACGTCGGCTCGACGGGGATAGGTCGAGTCCGTCCAGCCGGCCAACGGCAACGTGACCGAACCATCGCCGCGAATCGTCGTGTCCGCATGATGGACACCCGGTACGGCGGCGGGCAGGTAGGCGTGCGCGAGCGACTGGCCGGGATCGACGCCGCCGATTTGCAGACGCACCGGAGCGGCGACGTCACCGACCGGACTGCCGACGCGAATCGTCGCAACGGGCGGTGGCGACAAATCCGACGGCGCGACTTGATTGTTCCGCCAACGGATCACGGTGCGCAAATTCTGGTCAGCGGTCAGCCGCAACAGGGTGACGCGTGAGACGATCGGATCGTCGCCGTCGTGCCCGCCGGTGATCGGCAACGCCGCCTCATTCCAGCGGGCGATCCAGCGCAACAACATCTCGCCGGCGATCACTTCCTCGCCCGATTCAAACGCTGCCTCACCGACCACCACCACGGTGGAACGACTGTTTCGAAAATGCTCGTGCAATCGATCGGGTTCCGCCCCGCTCGGGTCGATCGCCGCCGGGTTTCCTGCCGCGTCGTTTGCCAAGCCGCCCAGCAGTTCGTGCAATCGTGAAAGCAGACCGATCGTCGCGGTGGGCGTGTATTCCAGCGCCGCGCCGGACTGATTCAACCGTTCTTTCAATCGCGGCGTGTGCTGATCCAGATTGCCGATCACCCAAAAATACTCGGCACGACGGACTGCGTCGCCCAGCGTGGTGCCGAGCAAACCGTCGCGGGCAATCGTTTGATCGAGCGCCCGTGCGGAGGCGGCATCGGCGATTCGCAGTTGGATCCGGCCCTCGGCGACCAGCGTCTCCAACAGTTTGGCTTCCGCGATCGTTGCCCCGTTGAATTCCACGACCGGAGTCGGGTGCAGCGACAGCGATTCACCCAACGCGTTCCAATCGATCGAATCGATCGACTCCGATCCGATTCTGGCCGAAAGCGTTTGAACCGCCGCGGCCAATTCGAGTTGAGCCAGTTCACAGGGCACATCCGTCTCGCCACTGGCAACATCGACGCGCACGTCATCGCAGCACAGCGGGCAAAACGGACAGACGATCGGATCGCTGGGCATGGTTATGCCTTAGGAGTGCTGGGCATGGTTATGCCTTGGGGGTTTTGCGCAACTGCAACCACTCGCTGTGGAACGTGCCGTCCTTGTCGACTCGCTTGTAGGTGTGGGCACCGAAGTAGTCACGTTGGGCTTGCAACAGGTTGGCCGGTAATCGTTCCATGCGATAGCCATCGTAGTAGCACAGCGCGGTGCTGAATGCGGGAACGGGAATCCCCATGACCGACGCAACCGCGACGACCTTGCGCCATTTTGCTTGCGCGTTTTCGACGGCGTCCTCGAAGTATTTGGCCAACAGCAGGTTTTCCAAGTTCGGATCGGCGTCAAAGGCTTCTTTGATGCGGTCGAGGAACTGGGCGCGAATGATACAGCCCCCACGCCACAGCAAGGCGGCGGCACCGTAGTCGAGATTCCAGTTGTGTTCGTCCGAGGCGGCTTGCAGTTGCACGAAGCCCTGGGCATAGGAGACGATCTTGGACGCGTAAAGTGCTTGCCGAACCGCTTCGACGAATTCGGCTCGATCGCCGACGAGCGCCTCGGCGATGGCACGCATTTCGGGATTCGACGATTCGGCCGGGCCGTTGAGTGTTTTGCTGGCTCGGACGCGGGCCTCTTTTTGGGCCGACAACCCGCGGGCGAAGACGGCGGTGGTGACCAGCGTGCTGGGGACCCCCAGATCGAGCGCCAATTGGCTCATCCATTTCCCGGTGCCCTTGGCCCCGGCGACGTCCATGATCTTGTCGACCAGGTAACCGTCGCCGCCTTGGTCGTCCTTGACGCTGAAGATATCGCGGCTGATTTCGATCAGGTAACTCTGCAGTTCACCGTCGTTCCACTGGTCGAACACGTCATACAATTCATCGTTGGTCAACCCGCCGAGTTCACTCAACAATTGATAGGCTTCGCAAATCAGCTGCATGTCGCCGTATTCGATGCCGTTGTGCACCATTTTGACGTAGTTGCCGGCGCCACCGCTGCCCAGCCATTCGCAGCAGGGGATGTCGTTATTGGGGCCGACTTTGGCAGCGATCGACTGAAACATCTCTTTGATGTGCGGCCAAGCTTCGGCGGACCCGCCGGGCATCAAACTGGGACCTTTCAGAGCCCCCTCTTCGCCTCCGCTGACGCCGCAACCGACGTACAGCAACCCGGCTTCTTCGACCTGTTTGGTGCGGCGTTCGGTGTTCAGGTAGTACTCGTTTCCGCCGTCGATGATGATGTCACCGGGCTCGCAGTGCGGCAGCAATTGCTCGATGATCGCGTCGACGGCCGGCCCGGCCTTGACCAGCATCATCAACTTGCGGGGGCGTTTGACCGCTTTGACGAATTCTTCGATCGAGTGGGTACCGACGAAATTCTTGCCGGCGGCGCGGCCGGCGATCAACTCGTCGACCTTGCTGGTCGTGCGGTTGTACACGGCGACTTTGTACCCACGACTTTCAACGTTCAGGGCCAAGTTCTCGCCCATGACTGCCAAACCAATCAAACCGAAATCGCAATCGCCGCTCATCTTTAAAAACTCGTTGGGAAGGTGGTTTCCAGACCGTCAGGCCAGATTCTACGGCAGAGCAAAAAAACCGAAAGGGCGGGGCAATCGGGTCGGCGGAGAGCTAAGATAGAACCGGTGCGGCATGGTGTTTGCACCGTCAGCACCTGGCGATCAATCGCCCCGGGCCCTTGAAATCCCCATCCGGGGGCAGATTCGGACCACTGATTTGCCTCAATTTCGGTTCAATCGCGGTAGTTTCTTGCCGATCCGCCCGCGACTGATTACTGTCACAGCAAGTGACTTTTCCCCCTGCGCCCCACACTTCGGCCGCGTTTTGAAATTGGTTTCACCGATGACACGTCTTTTCCGCTCCTTTTTGCTTGCCGCACTCGCCGCAGCCTTCCTTTCGTCCGGATCCAGTGTTTACGGACAAGACACTGGCGGCGGCGGTGGCGGTGGAACGGTCAACAACTTTGCCCAGCCGATCGCCGGCGTCGACGTCGATGCTCAAGGCGTCTTGAAAGTCCGTCAATTTGATCCCCGCGTCGCCCAGCAACGTTTGATGGCTGCCCGTCAAATGCGCGACAACGACCTGATGCGGGGCAGTAAACTGCGAAAAGTCTCGCTGCAACGCCTGGAAGCAGCCATCCAAGACCAACTGGCCGCCGGACAGGCCGTCAGCGATGATCTGTCAGCCCTGGCCGGCCTGACGTCGATCCAGTACGTCTTCTACTACCCCGAAACTCGCGACATCGTGGTGGCCGGACCGGCCGAAGGCTTTGTCGCCGACCCCACCGACCGTTTTGTCGGCATCGAGTCCGGTAAACCGACGGTCCTGCTGGAAGACCTCGTCACCGCCCTTCGCGCCTTCGCCCCCGGCCAGCCGGCGACCGGTGTGATTAGCGTTTCGATCGATCCGACCGAAGAAGGCTTGCAGCGAATGCAACAGTTCCTGGCTTCGGTTCGCGGCCGCGTGCAACCCAGCGATGCGGCTCGGTTGGCCAACGGATTGAAAAACAATCTGGGACTGCAAAACGTCTCCATTCGCGGCATCCCGACCGACACCCACTTCGCCCGCGTCTTGGTCGAAGCGGACTATCGCATGAAACTGATCGGGATCGGGCTGGAACGCCTGCCGATGCGATTCCAAAGCTACGTCGACCGAGCCAACCCGTCGGCGGTCGCCGCCAACGCGATGGAACGATGGTATTTCCAACCCCGGTATGACGGCATCGCGGTCAGCGAAGACGGTTTGGCGATGAAAATCAACGAACGCGGCGTTCAACTGGTCGGCGAAAACGAGCGTGTCGCCGGCGGAAAGCGAACCATCACTCGTCGCGTCAACAAAGCCAGCCAGGCGTTTTGCCAGGAATTCACCAGCAAGTTCCCGATGATTGCCGACCGGGTTCGAATCTATGCCGAGCTGCGTCAACTGATGGACGTCTCGATCGCTGCGGCCTACATCCAAGAACAAGACTTCTACGGTCAAGCCGGATGGGCGATGCCGGTCCTGGGCAACGAGTCGGCCCTGACGGTGCAAACCTACACCGCGCCGGAGCAAGTCGAGACCGCCGTCAATGCGGTTTGGCGAGGCAACACGCTGATGACGCCGCTCGGAGGCGGTGTGCAAATGAGCCCTCGAAAAGCACTCGCCAAAGAGACGCTGGTCGTCGACCGCGAAGGAAAGACCGACGAAGTCAAACAGTCCGCCGGACCGTCTGAATTGAAGCCCGGTCAATGGTGGTGGGACTGATTCCCAACCGCTGATTCGTCAACACAGCGTAACCACGCTACACTGGCCGTCGGGAATCACTTTCCGTGCGGCCAGTGTTTTTTTATGAAGTACGAGTCACCCCCGAAACCGTCCGATGAGCGGAACCCGCTCGTCGTCGACGCTTCCGAAGACGACTTCGTCAAATCGGGGTTGGTGGTCGTCTACGACGCCCTGCAAGAATGCCCGTATCTGGACGGGAAAGTGGCTCGCATGCCGCTGGAATATCCCAAACGCCGGATCTTGCCCGACGACCTGGATCGTTTGCTTCGACTCGGTTACCGGCGTGCCGGTACGATGCTGTATCGGACCCAGTGTCCCGATTGCAGACAATGCATTCCCACCCGCGTCAACGTGCATCAGTTCCAGCTCTCCCGATCGATGAAACGGATCCTCAATCGATCCGACCGAGAACTGGAGATCAGCTGGGGACGCGTGCTCGTCGACCCCGAGCGACTGCGACTCTTTAATACCCATCGCGGTGCAAGAAAGCTCAGCCGTCGCGGGCCGGCCGATTTGGTCGACTACCACGAATTCCTGGTCGCAACCTGCGTCGAAACCGCCGAACTGACCTTCCGCCTGGACGGGAAACTGATCGGAATCGCGATCGTGGACTTGGGCCGCGAGTCCGTCAACGCCGTCTACACGCACTTCGACCCCGAATTTGGACGCTACTGCATCGGCACGCTGGCGGTACTCAAGCAGATTCAGTGGGCCCTGCAAACGGGGCGAACCTACGTGTATCTGGGTCTGTTTGTCGCCGAAAACCCCCACTTGAACTACAAAGAACGGTTCCGCCCCCAGGAACGCCTGCTCGGCGGCGTGTGGCGCGCCCCCTGACGCAGATTGATACACCTTGGGTGCAGCATTTTGCTACGCTGAGGTGTCGGGAACGCGCCACGGATGACCGAATCACAAAATAATTTGATTGGCATGATTTTTTCACTACCAGCCGTTCGGTAGTAGACGCCGCCCCCAAGCACTCCTATCACCATACGAACCAACGTCAGGAATATGTGATGAATCGAAACCGCCGGATTGCGATCTTGGTTTCCGCTGCCGTCTTCACCTTCTTCATCACCGGGCTGGTGGCGTCGCACTCCTGCACCGCTGCTTCTCCCGATGATCCCACCGAGGCCATCAGTGCCGGAGAATTCGCGGTCGCCAAATCGATGCCGCCGGCTTCGTTGCCGACCACACGCGACGGTTGGTTGGCCCAGATCGCCACGGCCCAATCGCTCTCGGGTGATTCGCTGGCCGCCGCCGCGACGGTGCGCCAGATCGAGACGCCGGCGAATCGCCAGAGCGTGATCGACCAGACACTCGGAGCCGCACGCGGCGGGCCTGTCCAGGGCGGCGGGGCGTTCGCCGATTTTGATTCATTGATGCAGCTGATCGAAACCACCGTGGTTCCCGATACCTGGGAAGCTCTCGGCGGCAACAGCACGATGGCGCCGTATCCCCAGGGCGTCTATGTCGATCCGTCGGGAACAGTCGAGATCGCACTGCTGCCCAGCGACGATCAATCGCGGGCCCGAGGGGCGATCGCGAATCTCGACGTCTTGCTGTCCGGCGACACGGACGCCTCGGCACGTGATTGGCGCAGCCCGTCGAAACTTCGTTGCGTTTCGCTACGTCGCCTGCGTGACGAAATCACAACGCGACGGATGACCGGTGTTCCGCTCGGCGATAGCCTGTTGAATCTGGCCGGCCTGTCGCACATTGAGTACCTGATCCTGACCGACGACGACATCATCTTGGCCGCGTCGACGAGCGGGATTGATATGGACCGAGGTTGGTATGTGGATCGTGAATCAGGGCGATCGACGCTGCGAAGCGACTTTCTGGCCCGCTGCTTGGCGTCCACGTTCGCCAACACCCCGTTCGGATGCACGATCGATCCGACACCGGCCGGCATGCAAGCGGCGATGGAAGTTGCCGCAGAGATTCGATCCGGGCAGATTCCGATCGGTCAATCGGCCGACAAACTGCGTGAAGCACTCGGCATGCAGCGCGTCGAGGTGTTTGGTGCGGCGGGCGACACGTCGGTCGCCATGCTGATGGTCGAAGCGGACCGCCACATGAAACAACTCGCCCTCGGCGAGCAACCGATGCCTGAAGGCGTCGACAGCTACTTGGACGTCGTCGACGATTTTATCGCGCAAGGCCCTCCGGACGGATTGCTACTGCGGCTTTGGTTCACGGCCAATCCGCAATCGGTTCGCAGCGACAACGAGCAACGTGTCTTTGAAATCGCCGGCACCCCGATTCGGCTCAGCGGTGAAAACCAACGTGCGTTGGCCGACGGTAGCCGCGGAGATCGAACGGTTGATCCGCGTAGTGCGCAATTCGTCGCCGGGTTCAATCAACATTGGTCTCGCATCCGTGACCAATACCCCATCTACGGCGCGCTCGAGTCGCTGTATCGGGTCGCCGCGGTCTCCCATCTGATCGACCGATTCGGTTCGCAAGACGTGCATCGCCCGTTGGCGATGGGGCTGGCGGCCGAAGACGATGCCAGGGACTGGATTTTACCCGCACCCAAACAAGTTAAATCGATCGCCACGTTACACAGCGTTCGCAAGGGCAGCCAACGTCACCACGTGCTGCTTGCCAGCGGTGGCGTCTCCGTGGCGCCACAGTCGACTGTCAAACCGACGATCGGCACCTACCCCACACTGTCCGGCCAGACGTCTGTCACCAATCATCAACCGATCACGGTGAATCATTGGTGGTGGGACGCGCCCTGACGTGACTGTCGCAAGGCGGTTTGTGACAATCCTTTTACTCAATGCCTACGGGGGCAATGATGTTGCCAAGTCGGACGGTTAGTCGAAATGTCAGTGCGCTAGTTTGGATGGTTGGTTGCCTGTTGATTGGCGCGTCAGGGGTTTCGGCGGTGTCGCCCGAAACGGTCGCGATCGGTCGGCAGCTATTCGAAAAGAATTGGTCACCGCAAAACCCGGCGTTGATGGGTAAAGATGGGCTCGGCCCGCTGTTCAACGGCCAGTCCTGTGCCGTCTGCCACCGACAGGGCGGGATCGGAGGCGCCGGCGAAGCCGAATTCAACGCCAAATCGATCAGCATCGAATCGATGCAAGTCTCCGGCGGCCCGATCAACCAGGATGTCATTCGTCAGGCGATCCGCGGTTTCCACCCCGGGTTCATCGATCCCCAAGCCGGCATTGTCAACTCGCTGTCACTGGCACACCACGGCGGCACCTCCGCGTTTGCTCAGTCCCGGCAGGCCTTCATGGAAAAGATCCCCGCCCTGTTCAGCGACAACGGTGGTTCAACCAATGCCGCCGAAGTTCGACTGGCCAACGCCACGCCGATCCTGTACACGGCGACCCAAGGCACCTACCAAACGACGATTCACGCACGCATGTTCCAGCGGAATACGACTCCGCTGTTCGGCGCCGGACTGATCGATCAAGTCACTGTAAAACAACTGCGGGCCGTCGAACGCGAGCAGAGCAAGCATCCGGAAATCAGCGGACGATTGGCAACGCTGGCCAGCGGCGGCATTGGCAAATTCGGATGGCGAGGCAACGTGAGGTCGCTGTTGGATTTTTGTGACCAAGCGTGCGCGGCCGAAGTCGGACTGGAAACCCGCCGAATCAACCAACCGGCCGACCCGATGGCGCCGGCGTATCAAAACCCGACCTTCGACATCTCCGACTCACAAATCAGGGCGATGGCGGCGTTCGTTGCCGCATTGCCGGCTCCGACGCGAGCGATCCCGCAAGATTCCGATCGCCGCATGCTGGCCGCCCGCGGCGAACAAGTGTTTTCGTCGATCGGATGCGCCGTCTGCCACCGCCCGTCACTCGGCCCGGCCCAAGGCATCTATAGCGACCTGCTCCTGCACGACATGGGCCCGAAGTCCTATGACCTGAACCCCGCCGACCCCTACATCGTTCGCGCGACGCCGGTGACACGCATGGACTTTGCGATTGATACCGAAGCGATCACCACGCGCACCATGGTGGACGACACCGTCATGGGGACCGCCTACTACGGCGGGAAATATTCGATGGAACCCGGTTCAACCGGAATGACCTCGCGACAATCAAACAGCATCAATACCCGTACCGCCAGGTCTGCCATCCCGACACGCTCCAGTGTGTTCGTGTCGCGCAATGAATATCGGTTTGCAGCCACACCAGTCCCCCCCATGACCCTTCGATTCGTCAACGAGCGAAGTAAATCCAAGACGTGGCAAACCAGCAAAACAGACACTCGCTTGGTCGAGAACGAAGTCAACCGCAACAATCGGGAACGAACCGCCTCGGGACGAGACACCTACACCACCGAGAATGTAACGACGTCCACCCAGAACATTCGTCAAACACGCACCGATTACACGCGGTTGCACTTGGAAACGACGTACTTCACGCAAGAGTGGAGGACGCCGCCGCTGTGGGGCGTCCATGATTCAGCCCCTTACATGCACGACGGCCGAGCGGAAACGCTGCTCGAAGCGATCACGATGCACGAGGGCGAATCCAAGGGAACACGTGACCGGTTCTTGAATCTCTCGCTGGAAGACCGCCAAGCCGTCATCGAATTCCTGAACACCCTGGTCGCCCCGCCGAATGCTCCTCAGCCTCGAAGTTGAGGCGAGTGGTGCGGACGACGATGGCGGAATGATACGGGGCAGAATCATGACAGGCACTCAGGGGAAGCAGCCTGCCACACCATTCTGCCCCCATCGTCTTGCCCCCATCGTCTTGCCACCCTCTTCCTCGAGTCACGCCCTCAGCCGATCAACGCCAAGAATTGATCAACCTGTTCCTCCGTCGTGGCGAACGACGTGACCAGACGATACAGCCCCTGACCCTCCGCCAATTTGGATTCAAACTCTTCCGGGACCGGCCAGGGATAAAACCTCGCACCTTGTTCTTTCAACCGTCCGGCCAACTCTTTCGGCATCGTGACGAACAATTCGTTTGACTGGCACGGCCAGCCGATCGAAACATTGTTCGCAGCCGCGATCCCCGCCGCCAATCGGTCGGCCATCGCATTGGCGTGCGTGGCCAACCGGATCCACAGGTCATCGTCCAGGTAGGCGTGGAACTGGGCGGCGATGAATCTTGTTTTGCTGAACAGCTGCGCCGCTCGCTTGCGGATGAACGGCAATTGTTTTGCCCGCGCGGGATCGAAAAAGACCAGTGCCTCGGCGCACCAACACCCATTCTTTGTCGCCCCGAACGAAAGCACATCGACACCGCTTTTCCACGTCATCTCGGCCGGCGTCGACCCCAATCGCACCATGGCATTGGCGAATCGTGCTCCGTCCATGTGCAACGGCAACCCGAACGCGTGGGTGTGTTCGGCGATGACTGCGATCTCGTCATTGGTATAAACGGTCCCGACTTCGGTCGCCTGGGTCACACTGACCGCCATCGGTTGACCGTGGTGGACGAATTCGGGATCGAAGCGTTGCAGACCGCGGCGCAGTGCATTCGGATCGATCTTCCCGAACGAACCATCGATCGGTGCCAGTCGGGCGCCGGACGTAAAGAATTCCGGAGCGCCGCATTCGTCTTCGATCAAATGAGCCTCGCGATGGCAGAGCACAAATCCACCGGGGCGATTGACCGCCGACAGCGCCAACGAATTGGCTGCGGTTCCGGTGCCGACGAAAAACACCGCGACTTCACGCTCGAACAACTCATTGAAGCGTTGTTCCAATTGCTGATCGAGGTCACTGGCGCCATAGGCGGGCGAGAAACCGCCCGAATGTCGCTGCAGGGAGGCGGCGATTTCGTCGGCCGCGCCGGCCCAATTGTCACTGGCAAAAAACATGGAATCGAATCGTCATGAAAGAGGGTTGAGTCGCGTCTACCGTTTCCGCCGACAGCAGTGTTTGAACTTTTTCCCGCTCCCACAAGGGCACTTGGCATTCCGCCTCACCCGCTTGGGCCGACGCGTGACACCGGATAGAAAGCTGCGCGTGTTCTGGCGATACATTTGCTGCAGCATGTCGTAGATCTGCGGTGCCTTGGACTGCAGCACGTCGGGGGCTTCGAAAAAGTATTCCGACAACACCGCAAAGTATTCCGCTTCGTTGGTGTAGGCGTATTGATCAATGTGGTGACGCCCATGCGGTTTGTTTTTGAGTTCTTCCCCGATCCACTGAATCCATGGCCCCGCGGTCGCGATGCTTGCCCCCGGCGGCATCCCATCGACGCTGCCATCGGCCTTGTCGACCAGATGCGCAAACTCGTGAATCCCGACGTTGCGTTTGTCTTCGGGGTTTTCAAATCCCGATAGCAGATCGGGCTTGGACAGAATCATCACGCCGCTCAAGTGCCCGACACCGATCATGCCCAAGGTCCGACGATCGACGTTGTCGTTTTCTCCCGACGTGCTGTAATCGTCGCCGAACGCATTGGGGTAGATCAACACCTCTCCCAACCCCGAGTACTCCCAATCGTCAAACCCGAAGACGGGGATGATGGCGCTGGCGGCCACAAGCGCCCGCGTGGTGGTGTCGACGTCGGTGCGAATGCCGGTGATCGGAGTTTCGTCCAAAAAAACTTTGACGAGATTGCGGAATCGTTCGCGGCCGGCATCATCGAGGGCACGAAAGTATGCGACATGCTGCTGCAGTGCGGATTCCAGCTCGCTCGGAAACGGTTCGGCCATCACCCTCACCCGGCGGAGTGTTCGCCGCCGCCACCACCAGTACGCCAGCGGCGCCAGCGTCAGACTGATCAGCCAAAGCGGCGACACGATCGCCAACAGCATCCCTGTGGCGGCCACCACCACCGCGATCACGATCGCGGTGCGCTGATTGGCGCGGACGGACGAAGGAGTTTCGAGCATCAGCCGATGGGTTGAGGGCGGAGGTGGAAGAGTCTACGGTCGCATTGCTGCCGACCGACGCACCTGCCATCGTACCCTGATGAGACACGCCACATCAGCCAGTCACCCCAACGGACAATGTCGCGTGATGTTGATTGGATCGCGACGCCCCCTAATCAACGCGAACGGGATCGCCCCCAAAGCGATAGCGTCTGGCACCACTCTGAGATGGAGCACCGGCCAAAAAAAAAGCCCCGATGGCTTTTTCAAACCATCGGGGCTTTCGAGATATTCGCTTCGAAATCGGAATCGGCTCGGAGCGTTGCACAGCTGACTCGGGTCACTCACCAGGGAGAAGATGTGAGTCGTCTCCCGAAGTCAGCCGGTTGGAACAGGGTGCTTGGCGGGAACTCCTCGAGGAAGATTATCCCGATCCTCGGCATCTCTTTCTAAATCTCAGTTGCATCCGCAAGGAGCAGCGACTTCGCATCCGCAAGCCGGCTCGATGATTTCGCAACCGCAAGTCGGCTCAGCGGCGCAACCCATGTCGCATCCGCCGCAGCTCTTCTTGCTGAACAGTTTCTTCAGCAAGCCGAAGTGACTCTTTTTCGGTCCGCAGCAGCTGTCGCAAGCCGGGACTTCGCATCCGCAAGCCGGAGCTGCAACTTCGCAGCCACAGGCCGGTGCGGGTGCACAGCAAGGAGCAGCAACTTCGCAACCGCAAGCCGGCTCGAGGTCGCAGCAACCCGCATCGCATCCGCATCCGCGATGCTTTCCGAACAGCTTGGCGAGCAGTCCGCCATGCTTTTTGCAGCCGCTGTCGCAGCCGCAAGGATCGACAACTTCACAGCCGCACATCGGCTCGGCTGCACATCCACAAGGAACGGCCACTTCACATCCGCAGGCAGGTTCGCAAGCGACTTCACAGCCACAAGCGGGTTCAGCTGCACAGCCGGTGTCACAACCGCTTTTACAAAGTCGGTCCAACAGGCCAAACGCGCTTGCGTTTGACGAGGTGCTTGCGACCAGAGCGACGGCCAACAAAGCAGGTACGATTACACGACGCATCGTGATTCTCCATGAATTAGTTTTGGAAGGGTCTTGCCAGCGCTTCGCGCTGCTGAATCGGTGGTGGTGGTGACCCGTGCCGGTGAGCACTTGCCAGATCGTGTCTTGCTAGTTCGATCATCACTCGCCGACACTACCGTTTGGTTTTGCAGCGTTTGCTTCACGAGTTCGACGGATCGTTGACCGTGTTCTCTCGTGCAGAAGTGGCTATCGTCTTGCTCGCAATGCTTCCCCTTGTTTTCCTTGAAGAATTAAAGATCAAGCCCGCGACGGTGATTGCATCGCAACGGCTCGCGCGGCAGTTCCGGATATGACAGTTCCGACGGGCCGGTTTAGGGGACCGCACCGGGCGGTTTCAACGACATCAGCCACAGCAACAGTGCGGCCAACGTCAAGATGGTGATCAACGCCCCCAACGACAGGCGTTTTCGAACGGGTTGCAGATCAGCCAAGTCACGTGGCTGGCCACACCACGGACACTGCGGTGCGCGGCCGTGGATGCGTGCGTTACAATTCGGGCATTCCTCGATCGCATTGTTCATTTTCGCGTCACTGTATTGTCCGCCGTGCTCGACCCCCAGCGCCCCTACGCTTTCCTGAACGAACGCGAGCCGACCCGGGATGGCTGCGGAAACAGGTGCATCGTCGATGTCGCCACCGTCTTCTTGACCGCCAGCCGATGCCCGATCGGTTGCTCGATGTGCGACTTGCACCGCAACACGTTGTCGCAGCCATCGCAACCGGGGGCGATTCCGACGCAGATTCGCTACGCCCAACAACGTCTCGAACCCGCCTCTTGGATCAAGTTGTACAACAGTGGCAATTTCTTTGATCCGTCCAGTATACCGCCGCCAGACTACGCCTCGATCGGTCAACTCTGCAGCGGCTATGATCGCGTGATCATCGAGAACCATCCGCGTTTCGGTAGCCGCCGCCATGATCGGTTCGGTGAACACGTCGCCGGCAAGCTGGAGGTCGCCGTGGGGTTGGAAACGGTGCAGCCGAGAATGCTGAAACGCCTGGGCAAGCAGATGTCTCGGGACGATTTTGATCGCTATGCAAACTCGCTGATTTCCGCAGGCATCGATCTGCGTGTGTTCTTGATCGTGGGCGCGCCAGGTCTGTCGGTGAAAGAATCGATGCGATGGGCGCGACTGTCCATCCGTCATGCGATCCACACCGGAGCACGCCACATCAGTTTGATTCCCGCCCGGGTCGGTCACGGCTGGAACGGCACGGCGGATTCATTGACACCGGTCGAACTGGAACATCTGGTGGACCTGTTTGCCGATTCGCTGGCCGAGATGGGCACCGCCGCGTGCCTGAGCGTGGACCTTTGGGACATCGCGAGCGCTGAGTTGAATGAACCGCGTCGGCGTCTGTTGGACCGATTCGAATCCGCCATCCTTCACCAGAACGCGAGCCTGTTATGAGTCAGCGGTTCGACGTTGCCATCATCGGTTCCGGGTTTTCTGGATCGATCCTGGCCAGAATCTTGGCATCACGCGGCCGCCGCGTGGCCTTGCTTGATGCGGCAAAGCACCCCCGATTCGCGATCGGGGAATCTTCCACGCCGATCGCCGACCTGCTACTCCGCCGGCTCGGGCAACAATATGGTCTTGCCGACTTGGAAAACCTTTCCGCCTATGGCCGTTGGCAACAGACGCTGCCGGAAGTCGCTTGCGGGATGAAACGCGGATTTAGCTACTTCGATCATCGCCACTGGAATCTCGAGTCTCACGTCGGCCAGCGGTCGCTGATCGTCGCAGCCAGCCCAACGGACGAAAACAGCGACACGCACTGGTACCGCAGTGACGTCGATGCCTATCTGTTTCAGAAAGCCTTGGACGCGGGCGTCGAAGCAAGGGAAGGCGTCGCGGTGACGTCGCTGGATTTTTCGGATTCATCCCAAGCACGACTTGGCCTCGCGTCCGGCGATCGCATCACAGCAGGTTTCGTCGTTGATGCGTCCGGGGCGGCGGCCGTATCGGCGCGATTGCTGGGTGTGGCCCCGATGACGGATCGATTGAACACCAAGACGTGCGCCGCGTTTGCCCATTTCCGCGGCGTCGAGTCATACTCGGATGTTTTTAATTC